>DYLI01000199.1 GCA_020722165.1 Halothiobacillus neapolitanus
TGCAAGATCCTCGCCAATCACCATACCCGCAGGAATTTCACAGCCCTTATCCAAGATCGCCTTGTGTACCCGTGCACCTTCGCCAATGGTCACATTCGGCAGAATCACGCTATCCGTCACCATGGCACCATCGTTCACCACCACGTTGGAGAACAGCAACGAATGGCGCACGGTCGCGCCGGAAATGATGCACCCCCCAGAGACCATCGAATCCACCGCCATGCCACGACGATCTTCATCGTCGAACACAAACTTCGCAGGTGGCAGTTGCTCCTGGTGCGTCCAAATCGGCCACTCGCGATCATACAAATTCAAGTCAGGCGTAACACCGATCAGCTCAAGATTGGATGCCCAGTACGAATCAATCGTCCCCACATCGCGCCAGTAGCTTTGCTTGCCGCTTTGCACGTCACGGAAGGGGTAGGCGTAGACGCGGTATTTTTGAATGACCGTGGGAATGATGTCTTTGCCAAAGTCATGCGATGATTTTTTATCATCCGCATCACGAATCAATTGTTCGTAAAGGAATTTGGTGTTGAACACATAAATCCCCATCGAAGCCAGCGCCGTGCCCGGCAATCCGGGAATCGAATCAGGGTCATTCGGCTTTTCACGGAAACGCAGGATACGCCCGCCTTCCTCAATCCCCATCACGCCGAACGCCTTGGCTTCATCCGTCGGAACCTTAATACAACCGATGGTCATATCAGCTTGTTTTTCAACGTGATAGGCCAACATCAAGCCATAATCCATTTTATAAATATGATCGCCTGCCAGAATCAGCACGTATTCAGGATTGTGCGAACGGATGATGTCGATGTTCTGATAAACCGCATCCGCCGTGCCCGCGTACCACGAATTTTCGTCAATACGCTGCTGCGCGGGCAAAAGCTCAATGAACTCACCCATCGCCGGGTTGGAGTTGCTCCAGCCGAGTTGAATATGGCGAATCAGGGAGTGTGCCTTGTATTGCGTCAACACGCCGATACGTCGAATGCCGGAGTTCACGCAGTTGGAAAGCGGGAAGTCGATGATGCGAAACTTGCCACCAAACGGTACCCCGGGCTTGGCACGCCAGTCAGTGAGCTGCTTGAGACGCGAACCGCGCCCCCCGGCGAGCACCAAAGCCAACGTGCCACGGGTAATACGACTAACGAGACGTTGCGGCTGTTCGATCTTCATGACGGCGTGTCCTCACACAGGTTTGAATCGGCTCTTGGGCTTATACTATGCCCGAAGAGTGTTAAAAAACCACTGCAAAAAAGCGCATTTGTAAAATGCCGATTTGAATGGCTTAATTCAGTCGTGACTCGAACTATTATCAGCGCGCACGTCGGCGCACATGCAGGAAGACACGCCATGCCCCAAGCTATTGATCCGTCACTCGAGCGCCTGTTTGCAGGCTGTCACCATGACCCATTCAGCCTGCTGGGTCGTCATCCCACTGAAGGTGGTCGCGTCGTGGTGCGTGCGTTTTTGCCCTCCATGCGCGCCGTGCGCCTAGCTCACAAAGACCCTGCCCACAACAACGTGGCCTTGACGCTGGTTGACCCGCGCGGTCTGTGGCAGATCGAAGCCGAAGCGCAAGCCGTCCCGGCGCATTACAGCTTGGTTTGTACCGGCGAAGACGGGCATGAATTCAGCATCATTGACCCCTACACCTTCCTGCCCCTGCTGGGTGAACTTGACCTGCATCTGTTTGGCGAAGGCAGCCACTGGTACGCCTATCGCATGTTGGGCGCCCACGCGCAGCGCGTGGATGAGGTGGATGGCGTGCGCTTCGCGGTATGGGCGCCGAGTGCCGA
>DYLI01000200.1 GCA_020722165.1 Halothiobacillus neapolitanus
TCGGGTTGGTAATCATGGTTTCCATCATCTGCGTGGCGGTAATCACCGCACGCTTAGCCAAACGCGCCTTGTGAATAAACAGTTTTTGCGCGGCAGGCAATTCGGCATCGCCAATCTCTACGCCCAAATCGCCGCGCGCGATCATAATGACATCCGAGGCTTCGATGATTTCATCAATCGCTACGACAGCTTCGGCACGCTCGATTTTGGCCACCAGCCCTGCATCACAGCCCGCCGCCCTGAGCAAATCACGCGCCTCGTGCATATCCGCTGCGCTGCGCGGAAAGGACACCGCAATATAGTCCACACCAATTTCAGCCGCTGTTTTAATGTCAGCGCGGTCTTTGGCGGTAATCGCCGGAGCGGACAAACCACCACCCTGGCGGTTAATGCCCTTGTTGTTGGACAACGTGCCGCCGACCGCTGTAATGCAATGAATCTCGCTACCAACGATTTTCTCGACAGTGAACACAATACGACCATCATCCAGCAGCAAGGTGTCGCCTTCGCGCACATCATCCACCAGTTGCTTGTAGGTCAGGCCAACGCGCTCCTGGTTGCCATCATCCTTGCCCAGTGCGGCATCAAGAATAAACGGAGCGCCATCTTCAAGATTGACGGGGCCGTCCTTGAAGCGGTCAATGCGGATTTTCGGCCCTTGCAAGTCGCCCATAATCGCCACATGTCGCCCCTGACGGGCAGCCGCTTCACGCACCATGCGCGCGCGTTTCATGTGGTCTTCAGGCAAACCGTGCGAAAAATTCAAGCGCACCATATCGACACCCGCTGCAATCAGCTCGTCGATAATTTTGTGCTCGTCTGTCGCAGGCCCTAAGGTTGCGACAATTTTAGTACGACGGATCATTGTCTTGGTGCTCGTAAAACTAACTAAAGGCTTTGGCCATCCTTGGCCTAAAAAATATTATTCATCACATCAAATGGTTGCGCTCAACCCTTGGCGCGTTGCTCCAATATCGCCACCGCTGGCAGTACCTTACCTTCCAGGTACTCAAGGAACGCGCCGCCTGCTGTTGAAATGTAGGATACCTTGTCATACATGTCGTATTTTTGAATCGCCGCAATCGTGTCGCCGCCACCCGCCAAGGTAAAGGCAGGAGTCGCAGCAATCGCATCTGCAACGATCCTAGTCCCTTCACCGAATTGATCGTACTCAAACACGCCGACTGGACCGTTCCACACAACTGTACCGGCTTTCATGATGATGTCTGCAATTTCTTGTGCGGATTTCGGACCGATGTCAAAAATCATTTCATCATCAGCCACTTGATCGACTGGCTTCAGAGTCGCTGGGGTGTTTTCGTTACCGGGCAGGAAAGGCAGCTCGGTGCCGACCACAACATCCACAGCCACAGGAATGGACGCGCCACGCGCCGACATCTTTTTCATCAGCATCTGCGCGGTGGGCACCAAATCATCTTCACACAGCGATTTGCCGACGTTATGCCCCACCGCCTTGATAAAGGTGTTGGCAATGCCGCCGCCCACCACCATCTGGTCAACTTTCTCAGCGAGTGACTCCAGCACGGTCAACTTGGTCGAAACCTTGGAACCACCGACGATCGCCACCATCGGGCGCGCCGGGTTGGCCAGTGCTTTTTGCAAAGCATCAAGCTCTTCCGCCAACAGCAAGCCCGCCGCCGCAACTGGGGCAAATTGCGCCACGCCATAGGTTGAGGCTTCCGCACGGTGCGCGGTTCCGAAAGCGTCCATGACAAACACATCGCACAATGCGGCATATTTCTTAGCCAGCGCTTCGTCGTTTTTCTTTTCGCCCTTGTTGAAG
>DYLI01000201.1 GCA_020722165.1 Halothiobacillus neapolitanus
TCGCTGGTGGTCACTTTTCACCGCGAAGGTCTGCTGGCGTCGTGGACGCTTCAGGGATTGCAGACTGCGCGCCAGCATGCACAAGAGAAGGGTTTGACCGTTCAGCTGATTGCCATGCTCGACCGCCCGGATGCGGACACGCTTGAACTGGTCAAAGGCCACCCCGCCTTGGGCCCGCACGATTGGGTGCTGCGCGTGGATGCAGGCGACCCCGGCACGAGCCGTAATGTGGGCGTGCTGTTTGCCCAGGGCAACGCTATCGGCGCCGTCGATGGCGACGATTTTTGCAGCCCGGCGTGGATTTGGGCGGCGCATCACCTGGTGCAGGACTATGGCAGTTCAGTGGTGGTGCATCCTGAGTACATCGTCTCGTTTGAAAAACAGCATGTCCTGCACCGGCAGGTCGATCAACGCGTGGATACTTTCCCCTTGGCCGCCTGTGTGGCAACCCACCCGTGGGGCAGTATGGTGATGGCGCATGCGCTCATTTTCAAAACCACGCCGTATCAGCCCACTCGCGCACAAGAAACCGGGTTTGGCTATGAGGATTGGCACTGGAATCTGGAAGTGCTCAGCAAAGGGGTGCTGCATATTTGTGCGGCAGAAACCGCGCATTACTACCGCCGACGCGTCGGCTCGGTCTTGCACCGGGAAACAGAGCATCGGGCTCTGCTGCGACCAAGCGGTTTTTTCGATTCGCCTGAAGATTGGCAAAATGGATTTGCGCTGTGCGATGCCTATCGCGCCTATGCGCATCGCATTCCCCAATTGGCGCCGCGCAAGGCGGGTGGGCAGCAGGAGCGCGTATGACGGTCAATACACGCAATTGGCAACGGCTGGGGTTGCGCCTGGTGGCCTGGTTGCCGCGGCGGCGCCAAGCGGTGTGGTTGACCACACTGTATGAAATGCACCGGGTTTTTTTCCTGGGGCATTGCGAGCCTTGGTTGCAGGCGCATGTGCGCACCGCCTATGACGAGCAGCGCTGGCGACGGATTGTGCCGCTGAACTTCTGGCTGCGACTGCATGGCACGCTGTATTGCCTGCGCCTGCACCGCCAAGGGCATGTGCTGCCCGGGGTGCGTAAGGTGCTGGGGCTAAGCGAGGAGGGCGCTGGCGCGGGTCTCCCGCCTGAGGCTTTTCCACAGTGGATGCGCCAGGATTTGCGCGTGCTCGGACAAATCGATGCACAGCTTTGCCCAAGCGCGGATTTTTTTGCACGCTTTCATGCTTGGCGACCGCATGCTGATCCGTCTGCTGGCGAGCTTTTGGCAGCAGCCTGGAGAGCTCTGGGCCAGACTCAGTACGACGTGGTGGTGATCGCGCCTTGGGTGCGCACCGGTGGGGCGGACAAGGGATTGATCCAGTATTGCGGCTATTACATTGCGCACGGGCTGAAAGTCGCCTTGCTGACGACTTATTCCGCAGAATCGAACCGGCTGGACGACATCCCGCCTGAGGTCGCCGTGGCTGAGTTGGGGCTGCAATGGAAAGCGTTGCGCATTGAGGAGCAGACCTGGTTGCTGGCGCGGTTGCTGCTGCTGCTGCGTCCAAGGTGCGTTCACAATGCGCTATCGGAACTGGCCTGGCGCTGCTATGCCGCGCACGGCATAGCTCTGCGCACTGTGGGCATCGCGCTCGCCGCCAGTCTGTATGCAGAGGACGTGACCGCGCAAGGCTGTCGCTTGGGGTATGCAACCGATTTCCTGCCGCGTTGCCGCAGTATGCTGGATTATCTGATCACCGATAGCCAGCCTTGGGCGCA
>DYLI01000044.1 GCA_020722165.1 Halothiobacillus neapolitanus
CAAACCCAACTTTCAGCTAAACCCGCCGCCCATCCAGCGCATTCTTCAACGCAATCAACAACGCCAGCGCAATGAACGCCCCCGGCGGCAAAATCGCCAACAAAAAACCGTAGTTTTCCGGCATGACCTGCAAGGTCAAACCGCGCCCCCACTCACCAAACATCAAATGCGCATTGGCAAGCAACGTGCCCTGCCCCAACACTTCACGCATCACCCCCAGCGCGACGAGCACCAGGGCAAAGCCCAAGCCCATCATCAAACCATCGAACGCAGCACGGGCAACATCATGCCGCGAGGCAAAACCTTCAGCGCGCGCGATAATGATGCAATTGGTCACGATCAGCGGCAAAAAAATACCTAAAACGACGTACAGGCCATGCAGCCAGGCATTCATTGCAAGCTCAATCGCGGTCACTACCGAGGCAATCACCAACACAAACACCGGCAAGCGTACTTCGGGGCGCACCCAGTGGCGAATCAAGGAGACCAGCGTATTACTCACCACCAATGTCAACAGCGTGGCCAAACCCAAACCCAGCGCGTTCACCGTAGTGTTGGAAATCGCCAACAGCGGACACAGCCCCAATACTTGTACCAAGGCGGGGTTATTGCGCCACAGTCCATCCAGCGCAAGTTGAGCATACGCTGGCCCAGTCGGCGCAGGTTTGTTCACACTATCCACAACAACGTCCGCCGTCGTATTCATGGCCTTGCCTCCAATAATTCAGCACGATGTTGTTCAACATACAACAAAGCATTATGCACCGCCTGCACCACCGCACGCGGGGTAATGGTCGCGCCGGTAAACTGGTCAAACACGCCACCATCTTTTTTGACATGCCAGCCCTTAGTATCTGGGTTGCCTAAGCCTTGGCCAGTAAAACCATGAATCCAATTCGATTTCGACTCTTCAATCGGATCGCCCAAGCCCGGTGTTTCCTTGTGAGAAATCACCCGCACACCGCTGACCACACCTTGCGCGTCCACGCCAACCAACAGGTGAATCGCGCCGCTGTAGCCATTCGGCGCAATCACTCGCAGCGCCCAACCAGTGACATGCTCGCCCTTGCGCGCGGTGTACACCAGCGCGCCACCCTTGCCGCCCAGCAACACATCATCTGGCAACGCACGTACACTGGCCGCCGGGTCATTGTCAAAACCTGCGGGCAAGACCGCTGCCAATTGACGATTTAGGGCGGCATCCATCTGCGCCTGAATCAGTGGCTCGGTTTGCTGGTGCATAAAAGCGACCACGCTCACACCAAGCAGCGTGAAAGCTGCAAGAACAAGGCTGGTCAATACAATTTGCTGCTTATTCATGCTTTTTACGCCCAAAAGGCCGCGCCGGGGTGTAATGATCAATCAGCGGCGCAGCGATATTCATCAACAAAACCGCAAACGCCACGCCATCCGGGAAGCCGGCAAAGCCGCGAATCACAAACACCAGCACGCCAATACCTGCGCCATAAATCAACTGCCCACGCGCCGTGGTTGCGCTGCTCACCGGATCCGTAGCGATAAAAAATGCGCCGAGCATCGCGCCACCGCTCAGCAAATGAAACAGCGGCGAGGCAAAATGCGTCGGATCGTAAAGATAAAAAGCCAAGGTCAGCAATGTAAACGACAGCAACATGGACACGGGAATGCGCCAGGTAATGACCCGCTGCCACAACATCCAAACGCCACCGAGCAACCAGCCCAAGGCCACCCACTCCCAACCCACGCCCCCCAGACTGCTAAATACGCTGTGCTGCTGAATACTTGACCATGCCGCGCCCTGACCCAGATCGGTTTTGTACACATTGAGCGGTGTCGCGCCGCTCAAACCATCCCACGCCACGCCCGCTGGCAGATGCCCGCTAAAAACATACATCGCGCTATCGACAAAGCCCAAGGCCTGCGCCGCCACGCCTTGTGGCAAGCCCCACTGCGTCATTTCCTTGGGAAACGACACCAGCAGCACCGCATAACCCACCATGGCCGGATTAAACAGGTTATAGCCCAGCCCCCCGTACAAATGCTTGGCAAACACCAGTGCAAAACTAATGCCCACCACCGGCAACCACCACGGCGCAAGCGGCGGTAAACACACCGCCAACAACCATGCCGTAACCAGCACACTGCCGTCGCTCAAAAACGGTTTGAGCGGTCGATGGCGCAGCGCCAGCATAACGGCCTCAGTCAACAAACCCGCCGCCACAGTCAACAGGATATTCAGCAGCACACCCCAGCCGAAAAAATAAATCGCCGCCAATGTGCCGGGAATCAGCGCCAGCAACACCTGCTTCATCAGGCGACTGACATCGTTATTCGGTGCAATATGCGGCGAAGCTAGGGTTGGAAAGCGCATCAATCATTCCCCTTAGAACGGTTGGTCATAAAACGCCGATACTGAAAAACCTGCCACAGATACGACAAAAACGCAGCTAGAAAAGTCCATTGCAGATATGAGGCCACAATCATCATCCACATCGCAACTTCGAGGCGGTGTTGTGAGCTCACCCAAGCCATCAAGGCTTTTGATAGCAACGGTTCCAATAACGAAACGGTGGTCATGCCGGAAAAAATCAGCGGCATGACCAAGGGGTCGCGCAGCAAAACCAGCACCGAACCGTACAAACCCAGCATAAGCCAAGCCATGCGCCACAACGCAGCCCAAAAACGTGGCTTATTCATGCGCTGCATCCTCGCTGGCCGCCGTTTTTTCAGCCTGCAATGCCTCTTTGCGCGCCTTGGCGCGTGCCATGGCATCAAGAATGGCGCGTTGCTTATCATCCACGGCAGCCTCGGCGGCAACGGGTTCAGCGGCTTTTTGTGCGGCAAGCTGCGCGCGCTTTTGCGCCAGCATCGCTTCGCGTTCCTGTTTATCGCGCTCGATGCGCGTGTTGCGGAATTCAAAGCGGTCACGCGCCACGCTGGATTTTTCATGCTCGCGTTCGCGCTGCCAAATCTCGGTTTTGGCATAGCGGAAATACTGCACCAGTGGGATATGCGACGGGCACACCGCCGAACAAATGCCGCATTCAATGCACTCGAACAGACTGTCCTGCTTTTCCGCACGCTCAAAATCACCCGCCCGCGCATCCCACAGCATTTGTTGCGGTTGCAATTCTACTGGGCAACCTTCCGCACATTTACCACAGCGAATGCATGGCATGGGCAAAGGTTCGACCGGCGCATCCGGCGCGGCCAAGACCAAAAAACAATTCGCTGCCTTGGTCAACGGAACCTCGTCGGAAGCGAGCGCAAAACCGCCCATTGGCCCGCCAAACACCAAGCGCGCCACATCGGGCTGATAGCCGCCCGCCTGCGCAATTAAATCACTTGCCAGCATCCCAAGCGGCGCATCCCAATTGCCCGGCGCGTTCAGCCCGCTGCCAGTCAGCGTCACCACCCGTCGCGTCAATGGCTCGCCCAACACCACAGCGCGGTAAATCGCCGCCGCCGTCGCCACGTTATTTCCCAAGAAGCCGCGCTCGGTCACGCGCGTTTCACGACTGATTTTTTGCCCGGTAAGCACATGAATCAGTAGCTTTTCTGCGCCCGACGGATAAATGGTCGGAATCGCCACAATCTCGAAACGTGGATCCGCCAGCTTCAATGCCGCCGCACGCAGCGCCGCAATCGCCTCGGGCTTATTGTCCTCAACTCCGACCAGGCATTTGCCCGCCCCAACCACGTGCATAAGAATTTGCCCACCGCGCAGCACCTCCTCCGCACGCTCGCGCATGACGCGATCATCGCAACTGATGTACGGCTCGCACTCCGCGCCGTTAAGCAACACCGTATGAATCGCCGTGCCGGGCGTTCCCGCTAATTTCACTGCACTCGGAAACACCGCGCCGCCCAAGCCCACAATGCCCGCTTCGCGCACTCGCTCGCGCAGCAACAAGGGTGCAATTTCACCAAAATCCGGCCACGGCTCAAAGGCTTGCAGCGCCTCATCCAAGCCATCAGGCTCCAGCACAATGCAGGCCGCACGCAAACCGGAAGGATGCGGCACGTCATGTTCTTCAATCGCCCGCACCAAACCAGACGTTGGTGCATGAATCGGCGCACTGACATACCCATCTGCCTTGGCCAAACGCTGGTTGCGCAAAACGCGCTCGCCCACATTGACCACCGCCTCCGCCGTCGCACCGATATGTTGCTTGAGCGGAATTACCAATTGCGCAGGCATGGCCGCCCTACGTATTGGCTTGGCATTCGATTCGTTTTTATGCTGTTCAGGATGAAAGCCGCCGGGGAAACGGTACAGGATGCGTTCGCTCATGACTCGGCACGCCCGGTTTTCGCCACTTCATGTTGATGCGAATCCATCCGCACACTGCCCGCCACAGATTCCTCCGCAATAGCCAATCGCTCCTCCGGACTCGGCCAACGCCACTGCTCCAAGGTCGGCACCAAAGGCTGCATGTAAATACAATCCACCGGACACGGCGCAACGCACAACTCACAGCCTGTGCATTCATCCACAATCACCGTGTGCATCAACTTGGGCGCACCCAAAATCGCATCCACCGGGCAGGCCTGAATGCACAGAGTGCAACCGATGCACACCTGCTCATCAATCCACGCCACCATCTTCGGCTTTTCCACTCCATGCTCGGCGCTTAGCGGCTTAGCTTCTACACCCAGCAAATCCGCCAGCGCCTTAATCGTCGCCTCGCCGCCGGGTGGACACTGATTAATATCCGCCTCGCCACGCGCAATCGCCTCGGCATACGGGCGGCAACCGGGATAACTGCACTGCCCGCACTGCGTTTGCGGCAACAGCGCATCAATCTTATCGGCAAGCGGATCACCCTCGACCTTAAACGCCTGCCCGGCATAACCCAGCAACAAACCAAGCGCCAAAGCCAGCACGGTAAACACCACAATCGCCGTCCACATCAGACTTTGACCAGCCCGGCAAAACCCATAAACGCCAGCGCCATCAGGCTTGCCGTAATCAGCCCAATCGGCGTGCCCGCAAAAGGCTTGGGTACATCCGCCGCAGCCAGCCGCTCACGCATCGCCGCAAACAACACCAACACCAGCGAAAAGCCTACCGCCGCACCAAAACCATACACCGCCGCCTGCGCCAAATTGTGCTCTTCCTGCACATTAAGCAACGCCACACCCAGCACCGCGCAGTTGGTGGTAATCAAAGGCAAATAAATCCCCAACACGTTATGCAGTAAAGGACTGGCTTTTTTTAACGCCATCTCGGTGAAATTCACCACGGCGGCAATCAGTACGATGAAAGCAATGGTGCGCAAATACTCCAACCCAAACGGTGCAAGCAAATAGTTTTGCGTCAAGTAACTCAACACAGAGGAGAGCGTCAGCACAAATGTTGTCGCCAAGCCCATACCCATGGCGGTCTCCAGCTTGCGTGAAACCCCCATAAACGGACATAGGCCAAGAAACTTCACCAACAAGAAGTTATTGACCAACACCGTACTGATGAAAATAAGCAGAAATTCAGTCATGAAAAGAGTGCTACGCCCTTAGAAATAACACGGTGGGCGGATTTTACGCCAAAAGACATCCGAACCGTTGAGGTCCAAGCGATTACCACGCAAACCTGAGTTGAAAAGTGATTTTAGCCACAGCGCTCACCGCGCTCATGAAGCCCGGATGTTAACCCAGGAATGTCGTTAACTTCGGCGCGAATACCCCCGGATTTCGCATTGCTTCATCCAAACTATGGCGCGCTCTGTGCCCTCTGTGGCTAAGGATTTACAGCCCCCACTAAAGCCAGCAAGCCCTCCAAGCCGGCAATCACAGCCTGAGCACGCACCGCTTCACGGTCGCCTGCGAACACAAAATGTTGCGCATAGGCTGGCTCTCCACGGCGCGCCCAAGCCAGCCAAACCGTACCGACGGGCTTATCAAGTGTAGCCCCACCTGGCCCTGCAATGCCGCTAATCGCCACGCTCACATCGGCCAAGCTATGTTTCAACGCGCCCTCAGCCATGGCCAGAACAGTCGCCTCACTCACTGCACCATGCTCGCGTAACACCCGCTCCGATATGCCCAACATATCTTGCTTGGCCTGGTTGCTATACGTGACAAAACCGCGATCAAACCATGCTGAACTACCCGCAATATCCGTAACCGTCTTGGCTAGCCAACCGCCTGTACAGGATTCCGCCGCCGCAAGCCGAAATTTTTTTTTCCGCAGGGATACCCCCAGTTGCTCCGCCAACTCTGCAATCACCATCTCATAACGCATTGCATCACCTCACACATAAATCTGCTGCCATTAAAAAAGCCGGCAAACGCCGGCTCAATCTATGACCATCCATTAAGGAATTTTACTTTCCGCCGGATAACTCATGCACGTAGACCGTCAGCATTTTAATCTCGACCGGGGTCAGGCGATTTGTAAAAGCCGGCATTTGACGCTGAATACCCTTGGAAATCACTCCTTCGATCATGGCGCGCTTAGCATCCACAGTCGGCGCACCAACCACATCAATGTTCGACCAGCCCATATCGGTCAGATTCGGCGCGCCTAGCATTGGATTACCCTTGGCCTCAGCGCCGTGGCAGGCCGCACACACAGCAAAACCTGCTTTACCACGCGTAGCCGAAGCCGCATCAACTGCAATTCCCGACAGACTCAACACATGGTTGGCAAGGTCGGTAAGTGCCGCACCCTGAATTGTCGGAAATCCGGGCATATTACCCTTCAAACCCTTCTCAATGTCATGGCTAATGGTGGTGAAGGAGCTGCCCCACAACCAATCGTTATCCGCCAGTGACGGATAGCTCGGCAGATTGCCCTGACCACCCTGACCGTGGCAAGCCGCACAATTACCGCCAAACAATCCCGAGCCCATGGAGCGAGCAAACGCCATCATGCTTGGATCAGCCAAAATCTGATCAAAGCTCGCATTGCTTACCTTGTCTACAAATTCGCGCTGACGTACCGCTGAAGGACTGGTCTGCATTTCCTGAATAAACAGGTTACGCGAGTTCCAAGGCACTTCAACCATTTTGCCATCTTGTTCAATGGTTAAGGTGGAAACTCCCGGCGTAAAGGTCTTAAACACCGGCCATGCGGGATACATAATCCAATACACCACCGCAAACACAATACTGGCGTAAAACGCCCACAACCACCAACGCGGCAGCGGGTTGTTGTATTCGCGCAAATCACCGTCCCACACGTGCCCGGTGGTTTCTACCTGCGCGGGCTTCTTATCGCTTGAAAGCGCCATAATTATTTATCCCCCTTATCTGATTCCGGGGTATGACCTGGAATCTTGTCGTGATCGTCAACAAATGGAATGTCTTTATACGATTCAAGTCTGGCTTTGCGATTTTTGCCGCTATACACATACAGCACGATAACCACGAAACTCGTGAAAAAGATGAGCAACGCCGTAATTTTGCTATTGGTTAAATTACCAAGCCACATCCAAATTTCAGACATTTACCTTTACCTTTTTTTCGTGCTTTCAGACTATATCGACAACGCCGCAAAGAAGCGTTGAATCTTAGCGGAAGCTGGCAAAATAACCTTGTTCATACTTTTTGAAGTCAACCAGCGTACCCAACATTTGCAAGTAAGCCACCATCGCATCCATTTGGGTAATACGCTCTTTGTCACCATCCCAATTGCGGCCTTTGGCTTCCGCTTCAAGCGTGGCTTTGGCGTTGGGAATGTGCAACTTATCGGCCATCGGCTGACCAAAGTTGGTTACGTTGGCTTGATACTCTTCTGCGGTCAGGGAGTAAGGCACACCGGTCATCTTGAGCGCCTTCATGCGATTCTCGATGTCGCTGTACATTAGCTCGTTTTTCAGCAACCAAGGATAGGGAGGCATGATCGACTCAGGAACCAAAGCCTGTGGTTTCACCAAGTGCTGGGTATGCCATTGGTCAGAATACTTTTCACCCAAACGGGCAATATCCGGCCCGGTACGCTTGGAGCCCCACTGGAAGGGGTGGTCATACTTGGACTCTGCCGCCAATGAATAGTGCCCGTAACGAAGATTTTCATCACGGAAAGGACGAACCATCTGCGAGTGGCAGGCATAGCAGCCCTCACTGACATACAGATCGCGCCCACGCAACTCCAGCGGCGTGTAAGGACGCACGCCCTTAACTTCTTCCACGGTGTCCTTGATGTGGAACAGCGGCACGATCTCGACCAAGCCGCCGATACTGATCACTGCAAGGGTAAGAACAATCAGTAACCCGGCATTAATTTCAACGCTTTCATGCTTCATTCGATTCTCTCCTATCAGCGAGCAACTGCGGCAGAACCGGCAGTCACATCAACTTCAACACTGCGCTTGGCACCGGAAATGGTCATGTACACGTTGTAAACCATGATGATGATGCCGGAGAGGAAGAACATGCCTCCAATGGCACGCACCACATAAGGCAGGTGCATGAAGGTCACGGTTTCGATGAAGGTGTAACCCAGGTTGCCATACTCGTCAAAGGCACGCAGCATCAAGCCTTGACCGATACCTGCCACCCACAGGGAGGAGATGTAAAGCACGATACCGATGGTCGCCAACCAGAAATGGACGTAAATCAGCTTGGTGCTGTGCATCCCCTTGGCCACGCCCCACAGTCGCGGGATCAGGTGATAGAACGAACCGAAGGTAATCATCGCCACCCAACCCAGCGCACCAGAGTGAACGTGACCCACGGTCCAGTCAGTGTAATGCGACAAGGCGTTGACGCTTTTGAGCGACATCAGCGGGCCTTCGAAGGTGGACATACCATAGAAGGACAAGGACGTAATCATGAACAGAATGATCGGGTCGGTGCGTAGCTTGTCCCAAGCGCCGGACAGGGTCATCACACCGTTAATCATGCCGCCCCAAGAAGGCAACAACAGCAAGATGGAGAAGGTCGCCGCCAAGGTGGAGGTCCAGTCGGGAATGGCTGTCCAGTGCAGGTGGTGTGTACCAACCCACATATACAGGAACGATAGAGCCCAAAAATGCACGATGGACAGGCGATAGGAATAAATCGGACGACCTGCCTGCTTGGGCACGAAGTAATACATCATGCCGAGGAAGGCAGCAGTCAAGAAGAAACCTACCGCGTTGTGACCATACCACCACTGAGTCATCGCATCCTGCACGCCTGAGAACAGGCTATAGGACTCAAGACTGGTGAGCGACACAGGCACGGCAAGGTTGTTGAAAATATGCAGCAACGCAGTCGCCAAAATGAACGCCATAAAGAACCAGTTCGCGACATAAATGTGCGGTTGCGAACGCTTTACGAGGGTCATAGTGAACACGAGGAAATAAGCGACCCACACCACGGCAATGGCCAGGTCGAGCGGCCAGACAAATTCCGCATACTCGCGGCCTTGAGTGAAGCCGTTCATGTATAAAATCACACCCGCTGCAACCCCGATCTGCCAGCCCCAGAAGGTGAACTCTGGCAACCAGCGACCACCCCACAGGCGCGCTTGGCAGGTACGTTGAACGATGTAATACGAGGTCGCAAACAGCGCGCTACCACCAAAGCCGAAGATTACCAGCGTGGTATGCACCGGACGCAAGCGCCCAAACGTTATTTCCGCCACATCAAAGTTCAAAAACGGCCAGGCCAGCTCACTGGCAATCCACACACCAGCAAACATTCCCACCACGCCCCAAACGAGCGACATAATGGCAAATTTTTTGACGATATCGTAGTTGTACTGATCCACCGCTGCGGCTTTGCCAGCCAAAGGCTTGGCTTGAGTGCCTGCCAAGGTGCCGACTGTTGTACTCATTGTCATTGCATGACCCTCTAGGTTTCTTTCCGATAGGACTCAGCTTGAAAAATACTGAGCTTCCCCAGCCTTATTCGCTGCGCGCATGGTACTGCAACGTTAGCAAACGCTAAAGTTGATTCTTTTTCCGGGCAAAAATCTAGGACATTCAGTTAATTCCATGTTTTTTAACGTCTTTTCAAATATAATCGCAACAAAACAACACTACCCATAAAAAAGTTTGATTACCTTCTGGCTCGCCCAAGCAGGGCGTGCAAGGGAACTTTCACCTCACCCATCGCATCCGCATAAAAACGCCCCGCCTCACCACCCCAAGCCAAACCATGCACCACCTCATACGTCACGGGCAATAAACCATCTTCACCACGCCGCGTTTCATATGCCTCACGCAGGCGTAGCAAGTGCGCTTTAGTTGTCAAACCACGCGCCCGCCCCTGCAAACTGTTTTGCGCCCCAATACCCTTCAAACTGCGCATTACGTTCTCCACATCTGGGTAGCGCAGCGTCATCCGCTCCACATCCATCACCGGATCGCGCAGACCCACGCGCAACAGCGCATCGCCCACATCGTGCATGTCATAAAACATATTCACATGCGCGTGTTGGCTCTCATCGGCACGCTGCCATGACGCACGCAACTCTTTTAATGTGTCAGGACCAAGGCTGGAAAACAGCAACACCCCGCCCGGCTTGAGCACACGCCGCGCTTCGGCAAACGTTGCCGCAAGGTCATTGCCCCATTGCACACTTAGACTGGAAAACAGCAGATCAACACTCGCATCCCGCAACGGCAGACGCTCCATATCGCCACACACCCACAAGGGTTTGCGCATCCAAGGCCGCCAGCGCCGCGCCTCCTGCAACATGCCCATGGAAAAATCCAAACCCAACACCCGCGCACGCGGATAACGCTCTCGCAAAACCTTGACCGCCGCGCCGGGGCCGCAACCCAGATCAACCACCACCTGCGGCTCGATTTTTAGCCCCAACAAGCGCGCTAACATCTCCTCACGCACCAAGGCTTGCAGCTTCGCATACTGCGCATACGTCGCCGCCGCCCGATCAAATGCCCGCCGCACCCGTGGCTTATCAACTAAATATTCATTCACAATCTAATATCCCTCGAAGCATGTCTCAACTGCCTTCTCCCCCCCTTTGAAAAAGGGGGGCAGGGGGATTCACAAGCCACGACAACACGTCCTGCATTCCCTCTCCACCCACATATAAAAAAGGAGCATGACCCGCATGAGGCAGCGTAACAACCCGCGCAGCCGCATTAAGCGCCTGATACGCCGTGGCAACACAAGGCGGCACAATCCGATCCATCCCGCCTAACAACACCGCAACAGGCACAGTCAAACCAGCCAAAACCTCGCGCAGATCGACCTCACGCAACAGTGCCAAACCCGCGCGCAACGCCCGCACATCAACCCGCGCCGCATCCACCGCCGCCGCATTCAACACGCCGCGCACCTGCTTGGCATCCTCCGCCCCCACCGTCTGCAAAGCCAAAAAGCGCCGCAACGTCAAAGCATGATCCTTTGCCAGCCCCGCCTCAAACTGCGCAAACGTAGCCGCGCTCATCGCACAAGGCCAATCCTCGCGCAGCGTAAAACACGGACTGCTTGCCAGCAAACACAACCCCGCCACCCGCTCCGGCGCAAGTCGCGCCACCTCCAGCGCCAACAGCCCGCCCAACGACCAACCCACCCACACAGCATTTTGCGGCGCACGCGCAAGCAACCACTCAGCCCAGCGCGTTAAATCAGACCCCAGCGCCACATCCCAAGGCTCACCACCATGCCCCGGCAAACTCAAGGCATGGGAATCAAAACGCGCAAACTCCGGCACCGCCTGCCAAATCGCTGAACTCATGCCCCAACCATGCAACCAAACCACTGGCCGCCCAGCCAAATCCTCGCCCCGATCATCCAAGGTACACATCCATCAACCTGCAAAAATCCATGGATGCTACACGAGAACAAGCCGCTCAATCATCCAAAAAAGCGCTAAA
>DYLI01000202.1 GCA_020722165.1 Halothiobacillus neapolitanus
CGATCAACCTCAACCATGATCACCTTTTTGCACAACTTGACGTACACAACCGCAGCGTCATGGCCAACTACTCCGCCGGCAAGTACGACAGCTCGGACGCCAAGGCCAAGCAAATCTCGCTGGGCTACACCTATTCGCTGTCCAAGCGCACCACGCTGTACGGTGTGTACTCGCACATCAACAACAGCAATGGTTCTGCTGCAATGGCCAGTTCCGGCGTGTCCGGTCTGAGCTTGGCGGGTATTGCCGACCAAAACAGCAGCGGCTTCAACGTTGGTATCGCTCACAACTTCTGATGATTCGGCGCGGCTTGCCGCGCATGATCACAGTTGAGCTTGCAACAGGCGCCTCCGGGCGCCTGTTTTTTTGGGGCTGAGCCGTTGTGCGTGCGCAACGATCTCGTGGCAAAACGCACCTGGGCTGACTGGGTGCGTGGCAAACCGTCATGCCTTCATGCTTAAATACCCGAAGCTTCTCCCCCCGGAGTGGCTTGTTGAGGCGAAAGCTGCAGAACTCAAACCAGCTTTCGCGAAACAACATCCAAACTTTTCTAGGAGATCCCAATGAAAAAATCACTACTCGCCCTGGCTGTGATGGGCGCATTTGCCGGTGGCGTTGCTCACGCCGCTGATAGCGTTCAGCTCTATGGCGTACTGGACATGGGCGTTGAGCGTGTGGACAACGGCACCAACAGCCAGACCGGCCTTGCCGATGGCATGGGTGCTACTTCGCGTATCGGCGTGAAGGGCAATGAAGACCTGGGCGGCGGTCTCAAAGCCATGTTCCAGGCTGAGTTCGGTTTTGCTGGTGGCGCCAGCCAAAACAGCGGCCTGAACGGCCGTGATACCTATGTCGGCTTGAACGGCGGTTTTGGTACCGTGTTGATGGGTCGCATTTCCACCCTCACTGATGGTACCGTTAGCGCGTATGACGCGTTCGGCAACGGCAACCTGGGCGGCATCGGAGTTCTGGGCAACTGGGGCGTCAAGGTAAATGGGGTTAATAATTCTTCCGGCAACTTCAATGCCTACGATCCGCTGAGTCGTAACAACACCACCCTGGCCTATGTGTCGCCCAACTTCGGTGGCTTCACCGCAGGGGCTGCCTATGTGTTCGCAAATGGCGTTTATGGCGCAAACAATAACAATAAAACGGGTGCGGCCATCAACCTGATGGCCAAATATGCAAATGGCCCGATCAGCGTCGGCGGCGCTTACCTTGCTGCCGACACGCCCACGGGCAAGGACGCCATCAAGCACTTCATCCTGGGGGGTAGCTACGACCTTGGCGTCGTCAAGCTGTTTGGCGAATATTTGCAGAACAAGGTGTATCTGGCGAACATTGGGTTAACGAACTTTGGCTTTAGTCCGTCTCCTAGCGCGGGCTTCGAAAGCGGTGCTTTAGCACATACGAATGGCACCAAGTACACCGCTTGGTCTCTTGGCGCAAGCGCACCGATCGGCCCGGGCAGCCTGAGGGTGTCCTACGGTCAAGGCAAGTGGAATGACATTTCCGCATCCAAGGCGCAGCAGTTCTCCCTGGGCTACACCTACGCCCTGTCCAAACGCACGTCGCTTTATGCCGTCTATCAAGGCATCAGGAACGACGACAACGCAGCTGCGCAAGTCAACGGTCTGGGCGTAAAACCGTCGGGTGCAGCGTACGGCAAGGACCAGAGCGCCATCGGTCTGGGCATCACCCACAAGTTCTGATCAGCGCAAGCTGTTTAGCAACTGCTTTGAAAGCCGCCTTCGG
>DYLI01000203.1 GCA_020722165.1 Halothiobacillus neapolitanus
TGGTTGAAGTGACGCCCAAGTCGGTGCGTATCCGTAAGAAGTACCTGACCGAGAACGAGCGCAAGCGTTTTGGTCGTGGCTCGTCCAGCGAGTAATCGCTATCCGCGTTTGAGCTGAATTCAAGAACCCGGCGTGTCCGGGTTTCTTTGTTTTGGAGTTTTTCGATGTTTGAAAATCTAACGCAACGTCTGTCCGGCCTATTGGACAAAATGCGCGGTCAAGGCCGCCTTACCGATGAAAACATTCAGGAGGCGATGCGTGAAGTGCGCATGGCCTTGCTGGAAGCCGATGTGGCGTTGCCGGTGGTGCGCGAATTTACCGCCAAGGTGAAAGAGCGTGCCATTGGGCAAGAAGTCTTGAGTAGCCTCACGCCGGGGCAGGCGTTTATCAAAATCGTGCATGACGAGCTGGTGGCCGTCATGGGCGAGGCGAATGAGGGTTTAAACCTCGCCGCCGTGCCGCCTGCCGTGGTGCTCATGGCGGGCTTGCAAGGCGCGGGCAAGACCACCACCGTGGGCAAGCTGGCGCGCCTGCTCAAGGAGCAGAAAAAGAAAGTCATGGTGGTGAGCTGCGACGTGTACCGCCCAGCGGCGATTAAGCAGCTCGAAACCTTGGCGAGTCAGGTCGAAGTGGCTTTCTTCCCGTCGGAATCCGGGCAGGAGCCGGTGGCGATTGCGCAGGCGGCGCTCCACGAGGCGCGCATTCGTCATATGGATGTGCTGCTGGTGGATACTGCAGGTCGCCTGCACATCGACGCTGCGATGATGGACGAGGTGCAGCGTATCCATGAGGCACTGAACCCAATTGAGACGCTGTTCGTGGTCGATAGCATGACTGGACAGGATGCGGCGAACACCGCCAAGGCGTTTAACGATGCCTTGCCGCTGACCGGTGTGGTATTGACCAAGACCGACGGCGACGCGCGCGGTGGTGCGGCGCTGTCGGTGCGGCAGATTACTGGCAAGCCGATCAAGTTCCTCGGGCGTGGCGAAAAGCTGGCTGCCCTGGAAGCTTTCCATCCTGAGCGCGTGGCTTCGCGTATTTTAGGCATGGGCGATGTGCTGTCCCTAGTTGAGGATGTCACTAGCAAACTCGATCAGGCCAAGGCGCAGGCGCTGGTGGACAAGGTCAAGTCGGGCAAGTCTTTCAATATGGAAGACTTGAAATCGCAAATGGAGCAGATGCTCAGCATGGGTGGCGTGGCCAGTTTGATGGATAAGCTACCGGGTGCGGCCAAAATCCCGGAGCACATGAAAGCCCAGGCCAATGATCGTGATGTGAAGCGCATGATTGCGCTGATTCAGTCCATGACCCCGCAAGAACGTCGCCATCCCGAGTTAATCAAAGGTACGCGCAAGCGCCGAATTGCGCTGGGTGCAGGCTTGCAGGCGCAGGATTTGAACCGCCTGCTCAAACAGCATGCGGACATGCGCGACATGATGAAAAAGCTCTCAGGTGGCGGTATGAGCAAACTGATGCGTGGCATGAAGGGACGTATGCCGGGGATGCCGTTTTAAGAAGGCATGAAAACAATGTAGGTGCGACAGATTCGCACAACCAAGGCACATTCGATGACCAAAGAAGAAAATGCTTCCATTTTTCCTCTATCCGTTTAAAATGCCACGCTTTATTTTGATGGGCTGTTTAACGCAGCTTAATCCCGGACATTAAGGTTACAAACATAGTATGGTTTCCATTCGCCTAGCTCGTGGCGGCGCCAAGAAGCGTCCTTTCTATCA
>DYLI01000204.1 GCA_020722165.1 Halothiobacillus neapolitanus
GCTTTTCGGGTGGGCTGCATGGCGTCGGGGTTTCGGTGGTGAATGCACTGTCCGAACGTTTGCAGGTCAAGGTCTGGCGTGGCGGTAAGGAATACGCGACCGCCTTTGCCTACGGCGCCAAAGTTGAGGAGCTGCATGTGGTCGGCAACGCGCCACGCGGTCGCAGTGGCACCGAGCTACGTTTTTGGCCGGAAGCGCGTTTTTTTGATACGCCCAAGTTCCTGACCAGCAAACTGCGCCAGCTTTTACGCGCCAAGGCGGTACTTTGCCCCGGCCTGACGGTCATTTTTAATGACGCAAGCGACGGCACAACGCACAGCGAGCAATGGTGCTATGCCGACGGTTTGCGCGACTATTTGCTCGAAGCTCTGCAAGGTCAGGAGATTTTGCCCGCGAACGCCTTTACCGGCAGCATGGCGGGCGAGCGCGAAGCGGTAGATTGGGCGCTGGGCTGGCGCGTGGATGAGGCTGACCAGCGCTCCGAACCGATTCAGGAAAGCTACGTCAATTTGATTCCCACCACGCAGGGCGGTACGCATGTGAATGGTCTACGCCTCGGCTTGACCGAGGCCATGCGCGAGTTTTGCGAAGTGCGTAATCTTTTGCCGCGTGGCTTGAAACTTGCGGCTGAGGATGTGTGGCAGGACGTGGTGTTTGTGCTCTCCTTGAAAATGCGCGAACCGCAATTTGCCGGGCAGACCAAGGAGCGCTTGAGTTCACGCGAAAGTGCCGCTTTTGTCGCGGGTGTCATCAAAGATCATTTCAGCCTGTGGCTGCATCAGCAGCCGGAGTTGGGCGAGCAGATCGCCGCGCTTGCCATCGCCCGGGCGAATCGCCGGGTGCGTGACGAGAAAAAAGTGGTGCGCAAGCGCATTACCCAAGGTCCGGCGCTGCCCGGTAAACTGGCCGATTGCCAATCCACTGATCTGGCACGCACCGAGCTGTTTTTGGTGGAAGGCGATTCCGCCGGGGGTTCGGCCAAGCAGGCGCGTGAACGCGATTTTCAGGCGATTTTGCCCTTGCGTGGCAAAATCCTGAATACTTGGGAAACCGAATCCGAGCAGGTGCTCGCCTCGAATGAAGTACATGATATTGCTGTAGCACTGGGGCTGGAGCCAGGCAACCCGGATTTAAGTGGCCTGCGCTATGGAAAAATCTGCATTCTGGCAGATGCGGATTCCGATGGTCAGCACATTGCCACCTTGTTATGCGCGCTGTTCGTGCGTCACTTTGCCAGTCTGGTGCAGGCCGGGCATGTATTTGTCGCCATGCCGCCGCTGTTCCGCATCGACGCAGGCAAACGCGTGTTTTACGCGCTGGACGAACATGAGCGTGAAGGCATCATTGACCGCTTAAATGCGGAAAAAATCAGCAAAATCAATGTGACACGCTTCAAAGGCCTTGGGGAAATGAACCCCATGCAGCTGCGCGAATCAACTATTGCACCAGAAACCCGCCGCCTGTTGCGCCTTGATTGGTCGGATGAAGCTTTGGCGGATGACGCGGCTTCAGCGCATGTGATGCTGGATATGCTTTTGGCCAAAAAACGTGCCACTGATAGGCGCGCCTGGCTGGAAAGTAAGGGGCATTTGGCGGATCGGGCGCTGTAAAGACCTTGGTGGATGAATTCATTTTCTTGAGCTTTCGTGTGCTAAAGTTGCGCCCCTTTTACATTTGTAAGCGCATGTATTCATGAACCTCAACAGCACCGAGGATATCCTTGACGATCTGCG
>DYLI01000045.1:0-2563 GCA_020722165.1 Halothiobacillus neapolitanus
GACGATCAGCTTTTTCTCAAGCCGACCCATGCAGGCCGTGGCATGATTGATCATCCCGTCGAAGGCAACCCCTACCCCGGCGCGAAGCCTCATTTACTGATTAGCAGCGATCTTTGGGAAGATCGTGACTGGCTGGGCAGCCTGATTCAGGCCACCGCCCTTGAACTACCGCAACCCAAGCCTAAAAAGAAGCACGCCTGAACACCTTTCGGCTCGGCCCTATCGATCCAAATCTGCAATTTAGTCAGCCGTGGGTACACGGAAATATCAACACTCTATTTAACTGCAAAACTCAGCTTCAATAATTCACGCGACTGCAAAGGCTTGCTGCCCAGATGCGGAGCGAGCAGGCGATGCAGCACCAGGCGGATGTCACGTGTGCTGACGGCTGCATCAAAATTCTGTGCGGCGAGGTGCAGCAGGCTTAGTCCTGCGACGGCTTCAGGGGCGTGCGGCAGACACGACATGATGCCCTGCTCAGTATCGATACGGTAAAAAAGCCCGGCTTGAATGGCTTGGCCGTCTTCGCTCATGCTCCAGTCCGGTGCCCAGCCCAGGAGTTCCAGCAGTGCCTTTTCAAAGCCGCGCAGCACGGGAGCTTCCTTTGTACCGCACGCCAGAGCGTCCACGGCCTGCGTGTATTCATCAAACAAGGCAGGATTCGCGTCATCGCGGGGCAAAAGACGCATTAGCAGTTCGTTCAGGTAATAGCCGCAGATCAGGGCGCGGCCTTGCAAGGGGGGGAGCACGCGCATTTCTTCCACTTCACGCAGTTGGGCAAGTTCGCCGCGCCCGGTCAAATCAAACCAAAGCGGACGAAAGGGCTGCAAACGCCCACGTTGTTTGACATTCGAGCGCGCACCGCGTGCGATGACCCCGCGTCGGCCACTTTCACGCAAGAGAACTTCAAGCAGCAAGCTGGTATCGCGCCAAGGCCGGACATGCAGGATATAACCCGCCTCGCCCGTCACTTGCGTTGCTTGGGTCACGCTGCGTTAAACCGGGTCGCCGTAACCCAGCGCACGCAGGGCGCGTTCGTCATCCGACCAGCCGCCTTTGACCTTGACCCACAGGCGCAAGAAAACTTTCATGCCTTGCAGGTTTTCGATATTGATGCGTGCGCGGCGGCCAATTTCCTTGAGCATTTCGCCGTCTTTGCCAATCAAAATACCCTTTTGCCCTTCGCGTTCGACCCAGATTAGCGCGTCAATGCGGATCATCTTGCCGTCGATGGCGTAGTTTTCGATTTCAACCGTCACGCCATAAGGCACTTCTTCATGCGATAGGCGGGTAATTTGCTCGCGGATAAACTCTGCGGCCATAAAGCGCGAACTCGATGTGGTCATCGTATCTTCGTCGTACATGGCCTCGCCTTCGGGAAGGCGCTCGGCGACAGCGGCTTCCAAACGTGCCAGATTGCTACTCCTGCGTGCAGAAATCGGGATGATTTCGGCAAAGGGATAAAACTCGGCAACGCTTTGCAAAAACGGCAATAACTCGTCCTTGTCTGGCGTTAAATCGACTTTATTGATGGCGAGAATAACCGGCACCTTGGCGTGTTCGATACGATCAAGCACCGCCGCGTCTTCTTCTGTCCAGCGCATGCCTTCAATCACAAACACCAGCACATCCACGCCTTCGAGTATGCCTTGCGCGGCGCGATTGAGTACACGACTCATCGCCCGCCCGGTGTCTTTGTGCAGACCTGGCGTATCGACGTACAGAATTTGCGCCTCAGGCAGGGTTTTGACCCCAATCAAACTATGCCGCGTGGTCTGCGGTTTGGGCGCGGTAATACTTATTTTTTGCCCAATTAAGGTATTGAGCAGGGTTGATTTACCCACATTGGGGCGGCCAACAATGCCCACATGGCCACAGCGAAATGTCATTGCTTTAATTTTTCCGGTTGAATAATGGCAAGCGCAGCTTCTGCCGCCGCTTGTTCCGCACCGCGACGGCTGGTGCCGCGTCCTTGGGTGGGTATAGGTAGACCTTCGATACGGCATTCGACAATAAACGTCTGCGCGTGATCTTGCCCAATCGTGTCCAAAACACGGTAATCAGGCAATTTGCGCTGACGGGATTGCAAAAACTCCTGTAAGCGTGTCTTGGGGTCTTTCAGCCCAAGTTCAGCAGGCATGCGCTCCAAGCGGTCGCCAAACAAGAAGCAAATCAGCGTGCGTGCAGACTCAAAGCCGCCATCGAGATACACCGCGCCTAAGACCGCTTCAAGGGCATCGGCCAAGGTTGAGTTGCGCCGAAATCCGCCCGATTTCAATTCACCGCTGCCCAAGGTTAAAAAATCACCGAGTTGCAGCGCTTGCGCCAGCTCCACCAAAGTCGCCTCACGCACAAAGCTGGCGCGAAAACGCGATAATTCACCCTCATTGGCGTGAGGTCGGCGCTTATAAAGCTCATCGGCAATCACGAAATTAAGTAGGCCATCACCAAGAAACTCCAGGCGCTCATTATGCCGGCTGCCGGAGCTACGGTGACGTAATGCCTGCTCCAAAAGCGCCCGGTTTTGAAATACATAACCCAGGCGCTGCATGAGAAGCTCAAG
>DYLI01000045.1:2663-11573 GCA_020722165.1 Halothiobacillus neapolitanus
TCAGGCTTGATATGCGCTCCTTCAGTATCGAAATTCATCCACACCAGCATAGCGCGTCCGACAAGATTTGCCTCGGGCACAAATCCCCAGTAGCGACTGTCATTACTGTTGTCGCGGTTGTCGCCCATCATGAAGTACTGGCCTTCAGGCACCGTAAACTCACCTTCGGGCCCCACCGCGCCGGAACGCTGAAGAATATCGTGCACCACGCCCGCCAAATCTTCCTGATATTCGCCGGCACCCACCATGCGGCCATTCGCACCATCACCGGGGTAAACGCCTGATGATTTCAAGTTCATCACCTGACCGTTAATCGTTAGCTGCTTGTTCTCGTAACGAATACGATCACCCGGCAAACCAATCACGCGCTTAATGTAATCAATTTCCGGCTGCTTAGGGTACTTGAACACCGCCACATCACCGCGTTTCGGCTCGCCCACCGGGATTATTTTGGTACGCAATACTGGTAGACGAATTCCATAGGCAAACTTGTTCACCAAAATAAAATCGCCAACCTCCAGCGTAGGCATCATGGAGCCTGATGGAATGCGGAACGGCTCGGCCACAAACGAACGCAACAGTACGACCACCAGCAATACAGGAAAAAAGCTGCGCGCATAATCCACCAATAATGGATCAGCTTTCGTCATCTCTTTACGCGCCTTGCGAAAAAACAGCGCATCCACCGCGACAATCGCACCGCTTAGCAGTGTAAGCACAACCAAAATCAACTCGAAGTTCATTACTTACTATCCCTTTGCAACACGGCCAAAAACGCTTCTTGCGGCACATCCACCCGACCAATCGACTTCATACGCTTTTTGCCTTCTTTCTGTTTATTAAGTAATTTTTTCTTGCGCGACACATCGCCACCATAACATTTTGCAAGAACATTCTTACGCAAGGCTTTGATATTGGTTCGCGCAACAATCTTTCCACCAATGGCGGCTTGAATCGGCACTTCAAATTGTTGCTGCGGAATAAGCTCTTTGAGTTTTTCGCACAAGACCCGCCCGCGTGATTCGGAATCGGAACGGTGCACAATCATCGACAGCGCATCCACCGGTTCGGCGTTAATCATCACGTCCAATTTGACTAATTGTGCGGCTTGAAAACGCAAGAATTTATAGTCAAATGAGGCATAGCCGCGACTCACTGATTTTAGACGGTCGAAAAAGTCCATCACCACTTCGGCCAAAGGCAATTCAAACGTCAGCTGCACTTGAGCGCCCAAATAGAGCATGTTTTTCTGCACGCCGCGCTTTTCAATGCACAAGGAAATCACATTGCCCACATATTCTTGCGGCAACAGAATCGTGCCTTCAATAATCGGCTCGCGCATTTCAGCAATATTCGGTGTTGGCGGCAAATCGGCTGGATTATGAATCAACAGCGTTTCGCCCAAGGTCGTGACCACTTCAAATACCACCGTCGGCGCGGTGGTAATCATATCTAGGTTGTACTCGCGCTCCAGTCGCTCCTGGATAATTTCCATGTGCAGCAGGCCGAGGAAACCGATGCGAAAACCAAACCCCAGCGCTTGGGATACTTCAGGCTCAAAATGCAATGCCGCATCGTTCAAACGCAGCTTGCGTAGTGCTTCGCGCAGGTTTTCGTAATCTTCTGATTCAACCGGGTACAAACCCGCGAATACCCGTGGCTGCACTTCCTTAAAGCCGGGCAACGGATCGAATGATGGCTCTTCGACGCTGGTAATCGTGTCGCCCACTTTGGCGGCGTCAATTTCCTTGATGCCCGCGATCAAAAAGCCCACTTCACCGGTTTTCAAAACCTCACGGTCACGTCGTTTGGGCGTGAACACGCCAACTTTTTCCACTTGGAACACATCGCCGGTACGCATGGTTTTAATTTTCTGACGCAAACGCAGCTCGCCATCCACCACACGCACCAAGGCCACCACGCCGACATAGTTGTCAAACCACGAATCGACAATCAGCACGCGCAAAGGCGCATCTTCCTTGCCATGCGGCGGTGGGATTTTCTTGACCAAAACTTCAAGTAATTCAGGCACATTCAAGCCACTTTTGGCCGAAACACGCTCGGCATCCGTGGCATCAATGCCAATCACATCGCCAATCTCTTTGGCCACACGATCGGGATCGGCATTGGGTAAATCCATTTTATTCAACACGGGAACAACTTCGAGCCCCAAATCCAGAGCGGTGTAGCAGTTCGCTACTGATTGCGCTTCTACCCCTTGCGAGGCATCCACCACCAGCAGCGCCCCCTCACAGGCCGCCAGTGAGCGCGAGACTTCATACGAAAAGTCCACATGCCCCGGCGTGTCGATCAGGTTCAGCTCATAATCCTGACCATCGCGCGCGCGGTACGTCAAGGATACGCATTGCGCCTTAATGGTAATGCCGCGTTCACGCTCAATATCCATCGAATCAAGCACTTGCGCTTCCATTTCGCGCAATTCAAGCCCACCACAGAGCTGTATCAGGCGGTCGGCCAGGGTCGATTTACCGTGGTCAATATGGGCAATAATCGAGAAATTGCGAATGTGTGCTTGATCCATGAGAGGCGCTTAATCCCTGAAATGTGTGTCGTTCAACAAAGGCGCGGAGTATAGCAGTTCAAAGCGCTTAACTTCGTTGTCACACCTTTTGGATAGGGATTGTCTTCGGCACGACCGAATCAATGCGCGCCAGAATCACGGGCTGGATTTTATGCGGCTGGTTGGCGGATGAGTGCCCAAGCAACGCGACAATGCCCAAAGCCAAGCCAAAACCAATGACCCCAGCAGCAATCGCCCACAAATCCCCCCAAGGCTGTGCCAGAAATAGACCTGACATCAAGCCAAACAAAGGCAGACCGTACAACAAAAAGGCGGCCTGCAACGCGCCCTCTTCCTCAACGCCAAGCAACACCTTATCGCCGATGCGGACACCTAGGTTGTCGCGTGCGCAAACCACATTTGAGCTTGAGTTGCTTGATGCAGGCGTCAACGCTTCACCAAGCAGCTGGCTACCGCAAACTCCTTTGGACGAGCAACTGCTGCACCCGCCCTTGCGCTCGCTTTCAACCCAGGCAAAGCCGTCCTCAACGGCAATCACTCGACCTTGAGTCTCAAGCAAGAATCACTCCTTGGCGCGCAACGAGGGTTGCATACCATCAAGCATCATGCGCATGGCGGCCTCCGGTGCATCGCCAACAGCCGTCAATCGGTAGCCATCAACATCACGCACAATGCGCTGCATCACACCTTTCGGCTGAGGCTTAGCCGGAGTATCACCGACTGCCGCCAAACCCGCTCCATCCAAACGCTCAATAAACACGGACACACTACCCAATCCGTCGGAAAAAATAAGCTGTTCCAAAAGTTTTTGTGTGTGCGGACTGCTGCGTAAATCGGCAGAGCGCAAGCGGTAGCCTGGTGGCAACTGCGTGGCGACCCAACTTGTCTGAAATGATGCTTGAGTCTGCTCGCTAGCTGCTGGTCGCTTGTCCTCCACCACGCGAAAGCCCTCGATATTCGTGAAGATGCGCATATCGTCTGCATCTTCGGTTTTCTGCACGCGCAGTTGAGCAAACTGACTTAACTCAAGGCGACGCTCACCATCAAATACCTCAAGATTCAGCAACATAGCACTGGACTCGTGAATACACAGCCGATAACCAAAGCGGTAAGCATCCTTGGGTTCAAGCTTGACCAAACGGCAGGCTATTCCGCCCACTCGCGCATAATCTTGCCGCGTAATGTTGTAAAAGGCACTCAGCGAGCGCGTTTCTGCGAAGCGTTCAGACGATAATCGTCCATTGAATGCAGGCGTTTGCCCCTTCACGATATAACGTGCTTGCGGCCAAACACAGGCGCATCCTTTGGAATCCTGGATAACCTCAAATGGCTTGCCATCTAGGCTAAGCAAATGCTCACGTTCACCCAGATCGGCATCGTAACGGTGAAAAACCCGCATACTGCGCGCTTCACCGCCGCGCATATGCAGCAACAAACCTTCGTAATTGGTCGTCTGCATCGCCGTCGCCATGCGCTTTAATAAACGCTCCGCATCCTCGTCAGGGGCGTCAATCACCTGATTCGGCATCGGGGAAAAAGCTTCATTTTCAGCGCGCACCAAACCACTGCCAAGCGCCAAGAGCACTGCAAAGCCTAGAGAGAATAAAGAATTCAATCGCATTAGGGACGCTCGTAAGAAGCTAGGCGTACATTGGATGACAGATTGCGCATCGGACCGCCCTCAGCGTGAGCCAGATGCTGAAGTAGATAACTATCCGGCAGGACATCGGCTGCGGTGTCTTGTTCGGCCAAGGGCGGCGCATTGCTGGTCGCCACTACGGTTAAATCAGGCACTGCGACAGGTTGCTCATTCAACATGGTTGCGTTGTTTTGGGCATTGATGGCTGGGGCTTTGGGATCAATGCCTGCGTCCTGCACCACAACCAGCATCACGCCTGCCACGCTGGCCGCCAAGGCCATGGAAAACGCCGGCGCACGCCAACCTGTAAACCAGCCGCTCCATGAATTTGCTTTGAGTTGAACGGCAACGGGACGAGAAGGCTGAGCCTGTGCTGCTTCCGTCGCAATCTGCTGCATGACCGACCCCGCAAGATCCCGCGAAGTACGCCGCTGCGCCATCTCGGCAAACAGCGGGGAATCGACCTCGGCACGCATCAACTCACCCAGTAACGCGTAACGCTCCAAGCGGCGTGCAGCATCATGCTGCGTTCCGCGTGGCGCTGCGTTCAAACGCGAGAGCACCTGCCGTTCTTCATCTGCGGACAAGGCGTCATCTGCCAACGCAGAGAGCATTTCGTCATCATTGACCTTCGTTATAGGCGTATTCATGCCATTCAACCTCAAAAAAATATGTCCTAAGCCATCAGGCCGCAAAGGCTTGCAAATGTTTATCAATCGCCTCACGGGCGCGGAAAATACGTGAGCGCACAGTACCAATCGGACAATCCATGACCTCAGCAATTTCTTCGTAACTCAAACCCTCGAACTCGCGCAAGGTTATGGCCGAGCGCAAATCTTCGGGTAACTCACTTAATGCCTTTTTAAGCACGCGGTGCAGTTCCACACCATTCATGACCGTTTCCGGCGTATCGCGCGTCACCAGACCCGGTGTATCGGCGTATTGTTCGGTTTCATCGGCATCCAAATCCACCATGCGCGCCTGATTGTAAGCCGTAGACAAATAATTCTTCGCCGTGTTCACCGCAATGCGATACAACCACGTATAAAAAGCCGACTCACCACGAAAAGCGGGCAAGGCTTTCCACGCTTTGATAAAGGTTTCTTGAGTCAAATCCAAAGCTTCATCCATGTCACGCACATAACGCATAATCAGCTTGCTCACCTTGTGCTGATATTTGCGCAAGAGCAACTCAAACGCATACTGATCGCCCGTTTTAGCAAGCTCCACCAACTGCTGATCGCTGGCGTGGGCATCCGGCCTTGGCGTTGATACTCGTCCCGGTTCGTGACCCTTGGGGCGGACTGACATAATGACTGCATTCCCATTAAATACCCCAAACTTAATCCAAGCTGAACGCTATAGATGCGAAAGGGGCGCGAAGGTTCCGTGATTGGCACATTGGCCTGTGTTGCGTTGATAATACAATGCTTGTGAACATGATGTTACACCCTACTCAAATCAACTCCCCTCTGGAAAAATCCTTAACTATGCAAAAAACGCGCTCGCCTTTTGATGTGCTCATCCTCGGTAGCGGTGCTGCGGGCTTGAGTTGTGCGCTCCACCTTCCGGCAGGCTTGCGCGTTGGCATCTTGTCAAAAAACGCCATCGACGAGGGCAGTACGCAATGGGCGCAAGGTGGCATTGCCGCCGTGATGGATGTAAGCGATAGCTTCGACAGCCATATCCACGACACCCTTGATGCAGGCGCTGGCTTACCTGATACCAAGGTTGTCGAGCGTATCGTGCGCGAAGCGCCGCAGCTTATGGATTGGCTCCTGCGGCTTGGAATGCCGTTTACCCGCGATCAAGGCAAGTTACACCTAACCCGCGAAGGCGGCCACAGTCACCGCCGGGTTGCTCATGCACATGATGCAACCGGCGCGGCATTAGAAACCACCCTACTCCATGCCGCGCGCGCGCGAAAAACCCTGACCTTGCTGGACAACCACACCGCCATCGACCTCATTACCAGCCGGCACTTGGGCATAACAAGCGAAGAAAACCGTTGCCTTGGCGTATACGCGCTCAACCGCAGCAGCGGACACATCGAAACCCTGCGCGCGCATTGCGTCGTGCTCGCCACCGGCGGCGCGAGCAAGGTCTATCTCTACACCACCAATCCTGATGGATCAACCGGCGACGGCATTGCCATGGCCTGGCGCGCGGGTTGCCGAGTAGCCAATTTGGAATTCATGCAGTTCCACCCCACCGCACTGTATGAACCTCGCGCCAAGACCTTCCTCATCTCCGAAGCCGTGCGCGGCGAAGGCGGGCGGCTGGTGCTACCCGACGGCACACCGTTTATGCAGCGCTACGATGCTCGCGGTGAACTCGCCCCACGCGACATCGTGGCACGTGCCATCGACTATGAAATGAAGCGTCTGGGTCTGGATTGCGTGTATCTCGATATTAGCCACAAACCGCCGGAGTTTGTGCGCGAACACTTTCCCACCATCTACGCCCGCTGTCTTGAATACGGCTACGACATCACCCGACAGCCCATTCCGGTCGTACCCGCCGCGCACTACACCTGCGGCGGTGTGATGGTCGATGAAAACGGACGCACCGATATTGATGGTTTGTATGCCGCAGGTGAAGTCAGCCACACCGGGCTGCACGGTGCGAATCGTCTTGCCAGCAACTCACTACTGGAGTGCATGGTCTACGGGCGCGCAGCCGCCCTGGACATTGCCAAACGCCGCCGCGACCCAAAACTAAACCGCGACATGCAGCTTGAAATTCCCGCCTGGGATGAAAGCCAAGTCAGCGACTCAGACGAAGAAGTCGTGGTCAGCCACAACTGGCACGAATTGCGACAAACCATGTGGGACTACGTCGGCATCGTGCGCACCCGCAAGCGCCTGAGCCGCGCCATGAACCGCATCGAACTGCTCAAGCGCGAAATTGACGAGTATTACGGCAATTTCCGCGTCACTCACAACCTGATTGAGCTACGCAACCTCGTCACCGTAGCTGAGTTAATCGTGCGCTCGGCGATGGAACGCAAGGAAAGCCGTGGGCTGCACTATATTCTTGATTATCCTGAATTAATTGAGGGTGAACCGGGGAATACGGTGCTGGTACCAAATGAAATCAAGGCTTGTGATAAACAGCCGAGCTCCTAAACTTAAAATGTATTTCTAATACCTCTAACAGGATGCTGAAATAAAGTATTTCAACATCCTTACCGGTTTAAGCTATTGAACGTGGTTTTTGAGCGCGCCTTACTTAAAACTGTAGTTGTAGTTCATTCCCCAACCGAATTGACTGTGTGACATAGTTAGCCCGCTGTTCATCAACCCTGTGCCGGTCTGTTCAACCGTTGGCGCGTACATGAGCGAGCCAGACAGCGTGTGCCCGCCGCCCATGTCCCAGCCGAGACCGACGGTATAGTGGGTCTCGCTAATGGCGGGGAATAGGTAGTTTAAAGTCTCAGATGGGACTGGGTTTTTTCCATAATTGAACCCGGCACGCAGGGCAATTTGTGGGGTAATTTTGAACTGCGCACCTAACATAAAGACCGTCTGATCATCCCAATTCATTGGCATGGCCTGAACATTTCCTTCCACTCCAAAATTGAAGTTTTGCATGGTGGTTGACCACATCAATTGCTTAATGTCGGCGGCCAACATCCATTGTTCATTAATATCCCAAGCCATACCCACGGTATAGGTGGCCGGCCATTGAAAATCAACGACTCGAAAATTGGCGGGCATCATCATATTGATCGTACCGCTACCCGTAAGATCAGAAATAGAGGTTTCACTGTGATAAGCCGCGCCGAGTGCAAAATCCTTGTTCACTTTGTAGTGCACACCAAGATTAAAGCCCCAACCATTGCCGCTCATTTTCCCATTGAATTGATTGTCATCTGACACATCGATGTAGGACATGCTTGCAGGGTCAAGCATTTGCAGATCGAGGGTTGCACGCCCATAGTCAACTTGTGCCGCGACAGACAATGATTCGTTGACTTCGTAGGCAATAGGAAGCATGACGCGAAGAAATCCGAGTTCAGAGCGTTGTGGCGCATTGAGCGCGCCGCCCGTCAACGCGGCGGTAAAGGCTCCATCATATTCCGTACCCATGCCACCTTGCGCCGACACGCCAATGCCATAAGCAAAAGCACCGTCTTTGCGGATAAGCGACAACGAGGGCATAAAATAAGACTCACCACTGGAGTGGAACTCAGGGCCACCGGCACCACCCAGTTGAGCATTAACATCAGGATTCAACACAGAAAAACCAACACCAATATCCCAGCCATCAGGGCGGAGCGTAAGGGTGGCAGGGTTGTTCATTAAAGCCGAGTTACGCGAGTCATAAGCGACCGACGCTCCCCCCATGCCGCCTGCTTTAGAGCCGTAGCTCTCTTGGTTCATACCATTGGTGGCGTAAACGGGTGCCGCTATGAGACTGCTGAACGCCAATGAAAAGCCAGAGAGATTTTTTGCAGAAAACATGAAGATTCACCTTGGGAGTCGTGATGATTGGCTGGGTTTAAGACTGCTCAATGAGTCGGTACGTAACTCATCCTAAGAATTTATGTTTTTTATCTATGCGACAAAAATTCTTATTAAGATCAAATTACAACATTAAAACCAGCTTACCAACCATTCTTATGTCATGGTTTTAACAATCTCAGCCTCCCATCACTCGCTCAAACGCCCGTTTCGTCAACTTGGTCGGCACGGCATTTTGCGGGTCTTCCGGCCAGGGGTGTCTC
>DYLI01000205.1 GCA_020722165.1 Halothiobacillus neapolitanus
GCGCATCCCACACCTCCGCAGCTACAACAGGCAAAGCCGCCTGACACGCGGCCTGCTTATCGACGATTTGCTGAGCGTAGGTTTTTTCAATCCAAGTGCAGGAACGGCAAAGCCCAGCCTGAAAGTACGCGCAATCCATACGTCTAAACCTTGACCGTATGCGCGCTTTCGATGCGCTCACGCAAATCATCCGGCGCAATAAACACGAACGCCCGCCCGCGCTTGATTTGTTCTAACAGCCCCAGCTCCGCCAAGCCCAACAAATCAGAGCGCGCCGTGGCATACGACACGCCTTGCGAGCGCTGGTGCGCCTCGATCACATAATCGAATCCCGGCTGTTTGAGCGCATGGGTCAGCAGCGTGATTTGGCGCTGATTGAGCTTGCCGCGCAAGGTCGGCGAGGTCTGCAATAAACGCGCCGTGCCGCGCTGCTCCGCCCCTTTACGCGCCAAATACTCGTGCAGGGCGGTAATCGCCTGACGAATCACTTTGAGTTGGTGCAGCAAAAAATACGTCGTGTCATTGTCATCGGTTTCCGCGTGCAAATAGGCCAGCGAATACTGCTTGGGCGCCTGTTTGATGATGCGCGAAATCGAGAGATATTCCATCAGCCAATAGCCCTGCCGCGCCATGCTCCAATAAAACAGCGCGCGCGCGGTGCGCCCATTGCCATCGGTAAACGGGTGATCGTAAGCAATCATGAAATGCAGCAAAATCGAGCGCACCACCGGATGCACAAAGGACTGGTTTTCCCCTGCCTGCCCGCCCTCACCGCCGTTGGCAAAGGCGCATAAACGCGCAAGCCGCTCGGCCAGCGACGCGGCTAGCGGTGGCTCGTGCAGCACCGTGCCATCGCGGTTATCCACCACGCGCACATCATCGCGCTGGCGCAAACGACCGGCATCGGCAGGGTCATCCAAGGTGCCGTGCGTCACGCGCTGATGCAGTTCCAGCACCAACGCTGGGGTCAGTGCACGATCCTTAATGGAGCGTATCCAATCCATGGCCTGATAGTTATTGAAGATCATACGTTCGCTGTGGTCGCGGGGCGCACGCCCGGCACGCAGCATGTCCTCAGCCATCATGCGCGTGGTGGAAGCGCCCTCCAACTGACTGGATGTCACCGCCTCCTCAATCAGCGAATTGAAAATGTAATCATCCCGATCCGCCGGATTGACCACATGCCCCGGCAGACTCACCCGCCCGGCGGCATCCTGGTCAATATGATGCAAGTCGCGCAGCACAGGCTCAGGCATGGCCACAACCATCGGCCTATCGTATTTATCCAGCAAGGGCAAAGCCTTGAGCAAGCCCTGACGCGCCATGCGCAGCGCCAGCCACCAGGTTTCATGCTGCACGCCCTCGGGCGCGGGGCGATGGCGCAGCTCATCCCAGTGCATGTAATCGCCATGCACCAAGCCGCCTTCCTGCGCGCTCATGGCATGAACCAGCGCGGCAGGCGGCGTGCGAGTGAGCAGATCAACCAAGGGAGGAGGAGAAAGAGGGAGTTTCACAATGCGCCGCCCGCCAACTATTGAATGAATACAAACTAATACTTTACGCAGATCATGCGGGCGCAACTCTGCCCCTGTCAACAATCTATTAAATCAAATCAATCTAATAGTTCACGATCAATTCAGCGCCGCAACCACCCCGCCACCTCCAGCGCCGCATACGTCAGCACCCCATCCGCCCCGGCGCGTTTCATCGACACCAAGCTTTCCATCATGC
>DYLI01000046.1:0-6046 GCA_020722165.1 Halothiobacillus neapolitanus
GTGATGTCGTACACCACGCGCGATATGCCGCGTGTTTCATTCACAATGCGACGGCAGACCAGATCGAGGAAATCGTAAGGCAGGTGCGCCCAGCGTGCGGTCATGAAATCGATGGTCTCGACGGCGCGCAAGGCCACCACATAGTCATAACGCCGTCCGTCGCCCATCACACCGACCGAGCGCACGGGCAGGAACACGGCAAACGCCTGCGAAGTTTTATCGTACAAATCATGCTTGCGCAGCTCTTCAATAAAAATCGCATCGGCTTTGCGCAATAAATCGGCATAGTCCTTTTTCACTTCGCCGAGAATGCGCACGCCCAAGCCGGGGCCGGGGAAGGGATGGCGGTACACCATGTCATATGGCAAGCCGAGTTCCAGACCCAGCTTGCGCACCTCGTCCTTGAATAGTTCGCGCAGTGGCTCAAGCAATTTCAAACGCATGTGCGCGGGCAAGCCGCCAACGTTGTGATGTGACTTAATCACATGCGCCTTGCCGGTTTTGCTGCCTGCCGATTCGATCACGTCCGGGTAAATCGTGCCCTGCGCCAGCCACATGGCATTGGGCAGTTTGTTGGATTCTTCCTCGAAGATTTCCACGAACACGCGACCAATGATCTTGCGCTTGGCTTCAGGGTCGGCCTCGCCTGCCAATTCGCCTAAAAAACGCGCCTCAGCATTGACGCGGATCACGCGGATGCCCATGTGTTTGGCAAACGTGGCCATCACCTGATCGCCTTCATCCAGACGCAGTAGGCCGTTATCGACAAATACACAGGTGAGCTGGTCGCCAATGGCGCGGTGCAACAAGGCTGCCACCACGGAGGAATCGACCCCGCCGGACAAGCCCAAAATAACTTCATCCGTGCCCACTTGGGCGCGAATTTTGGCAATGCTTTCTTCGATGATATTCGCCGGAGTCCACAAGCCCGCACAGCCGCAAATTTCATGCACAAAACGATTCAGGATACGCTCGCCCTGGTGCGTGTGGGTGACTTCGGGGTGGAATTGCACGCCGTAATAATGCCGCGCTTCATCGGCCATGCCTGCAATCGGCGCGCCATCGGAACTTGCCATCAGCTTAAAGCCAGCGGGCAACTCGACCACGCGGTCGCCGTGGCTCATCCATACGTCCAACAGGCCGTAACCTTCGGCGGTTTTGTGATCTTCAATATCCTTGAGCAAGGCGGTATGCCCGTGAGCGCGCGCTTGGGCAAAGCCAAATTCCTGATGGTCACTGGTTTCTACCTTGCCGCCCAACTGCGCCGCCATGGTCTGCATACCGTAGCAAATGCCCAGTACTGGCACGCCAAGCTGAAACACCGCATCGGGAGCACGCGGCGGATTGTCTTCCGTCACCGACTCCGGGCCACCGGAAAGAATCACGCCCTTGGGCGCAAAGTCACGTATCGCGGCATCACTCATATCCCACGGGTGCAATTCGCAAAAAACGCCGGCTTCACGCACGCGGCGGGCGATGAGCTGGGTGTATTGCGAACCGAAATCGAGAATCAGGATACGGTCAGAATGAATATCGTGCTGCATGGGGTCGCCAATAAATTAAATAATGAAGTAGCCAAAAACAGTTAAGCCACAGAGAACACAGAGTGCACAGAGTTAAAACAATCCGTTCATTCTCTGCGTGCTCTGTGTTCTCTGTGGCAAAAGTGTTTGATTAAAGAATCAATCCATACGGTAGTTGGGTGCTTCTTTGGTGATTTGCACATCATGCACATGGCTTTCGCGCAAGCCGGCGGAAGTTACGCGCACAAACGACGGCTTGGTACGCAGTTGCTCAATATCCGCACACCCCACATACCCCATGCCGGAGCGCAATCCGCCCATCAATTGATGCACAATCGCTGCCATTGGGCCTTTGTAGGGCACGCGACCTTCAATGCCTTCTGGCACTAGTTTATCGGCAGCGTTTTCACTCTGGAAATAGCGATCCGACGAGCCTTGCTGCATGGCGCCAATCGAACCCATGCCGCGATAGGCCTTGTAGGAACGCCCCTGGTACAGTTCAACCTCGCCCGGCGCTTCTTCCGTACCGGCGAACATACCGCCGACCATTACGCAATCCGCTCCTGCGACCATCGCTTTGACCAAATCGCCGGAGAAACGAATGCCGCCATCGGCAATCATCGGCACACCCGTGCCTTCCAAGGCTTTGGACACATTTTTAATCGCAGTAATTTGTGGCACGCCAACACCAGCCACAATGCGCGTGGTGCAAATCGAACCCGGGCCAATGCCGACTTTCACACCATCCGCCCCGGCCTTGACCAAATCAAGCGCCGCCGCACCGGTGGCAATATTGCCACCGATCACCTGCACCTGCGGGTAGGTTTGTTTAATCCAACGCACGCGATCCAACACACCTTGCGAATGGCCATGCGCGGTATCAACCACAATCGCATCCACACCCGCCTCAACCAAGGCGGTCACACGCGCTTCGGTGTCCGCCCCCGTGCCCACCGCCGCACCTACCCGCAGGCTACCGTAGCTATCTTTTGAGGCATTCGGGAAATCGGTAGATTTCTGAATATCCTTCACGGTAATCATGCCGCAGAGATGAAAGGCAGCATTCACCACCAGAATCTTTTCAATGCGATGCTTGTGCAACAGCCCCAGAACCTCGTCACGGCTGGCACCTTCCTGCACCGTGACCAGCTTGTCGCGCCCGGTCATCACCGAGCTGACCGGAGCGTCCAGTTGTGTCTCAAAGCGCACATCACGATGGGTGACAATACCAACCAGATTGACACCATCCACGACTGGAAAGCCGGAGATATTGTGATAGCTCGCCATTTGATTGACTTCACGAATCGTTGATTGCGGTGTGACGGTAATCGGATCCTTAATCACGCCACTTTCGTATTTTTTCACCTTGCGTACATGGCTGGCCTGCTGCTCGGCATTCATGTTTTTATGAATAATGCCGATACCGCCCTCTTGGGCAAGGGCAATGGCCAACGCGGCTTCGGTTACCGTATCCATGGCCGCAGACACCATTGGGATATTCAGCGCAATGTCGCGCGTGAAGCGTGTAACCAGAGAAACATCGCGCGGCAATACAATGGAGTGCGCGGGGACGAGGAGTACATCGTCGAAGGTTAGGCCTTCTTCAAGAATGCGAACCATAAGATAGACTTTCCTTTGCAACAATTTTTACGATTATAGAGATTGACCCAAGCCGGGTAAACTCAATATTGGAATTGGTCGAATACAAAAACTATTCAAGCCCCCCAAACGTCAACCCACGAGGATATGAGATGAACCCACGCGCCATGTTCAAGACTTTATCAATCGCCACTGCACTGGCTTTGATGACCGCTTGCGCCAGCATGCCTGAGTCAACAGGTTCAGCGGATGCTTACGAAAAGGCGCTTTCCGAAGCCAAAACATCACAAGCTGCCGCCAAGAAAGCCAATAATCAATGGTTCTATAAAGAAGATTTGGTCAAGCAGGCTGAAACTGCTGCCGCTGCCGGTGACTATGCCAAAGCAACCAAGCTGGCGGAAAAGGCTAAATTCCAGGGCGACATGGCAGTGAAACAAGCCGCCGAACAGAAAAATGCCGGCCCTTACCCGACACGCTAATTTTTCACATACGCGCTAACAAAAACGCCGGCTTGTTATCCGGCGTTTTTTTATGTCAATAAAAACTCAATCCAAGCGATCCGAGGCTTTGAGCGTCACCAGTTCTTCACTGCTTGTGGGGTGAATGGCTACGGTATTGTCGAAATCCGCCTTGGTCAGACCGGCTTTCACCGCGACCGCAAAGCCTTGCAACATCTCATCGGCACCATCACCGATAATATGAATGCCGACTACCTTTTCATCCACGCCTGCACACACCAGCTTCATGGCCGTCGGTGACTTGTGGGCAGCCATGGCATATTTCATCGGCGTAAACCCGGTCTGGTAAACGCTTACCGCTGTACCAAACTCCTCCCGCGCCTGAGCCTCGGTGAGACCCACACTACCCATCGGCGGATGAGAAAACACCACGCTCGGCACATTGTTGTAATCCAGCTTGGCGTGGGTTTGACCCGCAAACAAACGCATCATCAAACGTCGCCCTGCCGCCACCGCCACCGGAGTAAGCGCTAAGCGCCCGGTCATATCGCCAATCGCGTAGATACCTGGCACATTGGTGTTTTGATACTCATCCGTCGGCACAAAACCATTGGGCTGCACTTCAATACCCGCCGCTTCGAGACCAATGGACGCCGTATTTGGCTTGCGCCCCGCCGCCCAAATCACACAATCAAATGCGCCAAGTGTTTTGTCTTCTGCGCCGTCAATCACGATACCGTCGTCGGTCTTGCGCAATCCGGAGGTTTTGAACGGCATATGCAGCTCAATACCTTCATGCAGCATGTGCTGACTCAGAGTTTCGCTCAACATCAAATCGAAAGGCATCAGCACACGTGGCGCAATATCAGCCACCGTCACTTCCGCACCAAATGAGCGCATCAACCCGGCAATTTCCACGCCGATATAGCCACCGCCCAAAATCGCTACGCGCTTGGGCAACTCATCCAGCGCAAAAAAACCATCCGAAGTAATCCCCAATTCCGCCCCCGCAACCGGCGGCACAAACGGATGCCCGCCTGTACTGAGTACGATATGTGGCGCGCTGTATTCAACGCCGCCCACTTCGACTGTGTTTGCATTAACCAATCGGCCGTAGCCCTTGACCAACTCAATACCCAAATCCTTGGTGGCATAGCCCTCCCACCAGTCGCCAATGCCTTTCACCCGAGCGCGGCGCGCATCCACCAGTTTTTTCCACGAAAAGCTTTTCACTTCAACATCAAAGCCAAAACCCGCTGCATTACGCAAGCTTTCGGCTACTTGCGAGCCGTACCACATCAGCTTTTTCGGCACGCAGCCCAGATTCACGCAGGTTCCACCCAAAGCATGAGGCTCAATCAACGCCACGCGCTTACCCAGTTGTGCTGCACGCTCCGCAGCGGCCAAACCGCCACTGCCGCCGCCTAATACAATCAAATCATAACCTTGGGTCGTACTCATCATCCTTCCTCTGTGGTTTTTTGAAATTAAAATAGGCCTTACGCAAGACTGCCCATCGGGTAGCCCGGATGAAGCGAGGCGCAATCCGGGTAGGATTGTGCCAGGTTGAACTCTGCCCCGGATTAACATCCGGGCTACAAGCTTTGCCTTGATGGGGCTGTCTTGCGTAAATCCTATAAAATTGCGGGCAGCCCCAGCCACCCGCGTGGTCAAATTATGAGCTTAGTTGCAAGACATACTTATGACTTCGCAGCAAACCAGGCCGCTAAATCATCCGAACCGCCAATATGCTTACCGTCGATAAACACCTGCGGCACGCTTTCACGCCCGGTGGCTGCACGCAAGCCGCGCAACGTAATCTCATCGCCACCCACGGTCACTTCATCAAAGACCATGCCCGCATCCGCCAGCATACCCTTGGCGCGCGCGCAGAATGGGCAACCGTCGCGGCTAAACACCAGCACTGAAGCAGGCTTTTTCGCGCCCGGCGCAAGGTAATCCATCATCGTATCCGCATCGGAAACTTCATACGGATCGCCCGGCACATTCGGTTCGATAAACATTTTTTCGATTACGCCGTCACGCACCAACATGGAGTAACGCCATGAGCGCTTGCCAAAGCCAAGATCGTCCTTATCCACCAACAAGCCCATGCCTTCGGTAAACTCGCCGTTGCCATCCGGCAAAAAGGTAATATGCGGTGCGCCCTGATCTTTCGCCCACTCATTCATCACGAAGGTATCGTTGACCGACATACACACAATGCTGTCCACACCATTGGCAAAAAACAGTGGCGCAAGCTCGTTAAAGCGCGGCACATGGCTGGATGAACAGGTTGGCGTAAATGCACCCGGCAGCGAAAACACGATCACAGTTTTGCCCTTGAACACATCATCCGTGCTCACATCCACCCACGCATTGTTCTGGCGGGTATGGAACACAACATTCGGCACCTTCTGGCCTTCACGATTTTCAAACATAATCACGACCTCGATAAAGTTAAAA
>DYLI01000046.1:6146-11507 GCA_020722165.1 Halothiobacillus neapolitanus
GGCGGCATCGCCTACGACATGGCCTACGGCAATGAACCCACCCCCTTCCAGCGCTGGGCAGAAGCGCATGGCGCGAGCAAGGCACTCGATGGCTTCGGCATGTTGCTCGAACAAGCGGCAGAAAGTTTTTACCTGTGGCGCGGCATCAGACCGGGTACGCAGGCATTGCGTATCGCCATGCGTTAATGTTCTGTCCGGCGTGCTTCCAAACGCCCGCGCAACGCCTGCATGATGTTCATTGCCAGCGCCGGATAGTCCGCATCGTAATGATGACCGCCGGGTAAATGCCAGATTTCAATACCCGCTTGAGCTAGAGCAGGCTGACTGCACAGGCTGCTTGCGCCCTCGTCCAGCCCTTGCACACACAAAACCCGTGGCGCAGGCATATTCAACACGGCAGGGAGAATGGAGATGGCATTTTGATCAACCTGTGCGCCCAACCAACCCGCCATGTGAATTTCAAAGTCGGTGTGCAATTCCGGGGATAGCAACACGGTCAACACCACGCGCTCACGCAGGGTCTGCGGCAACTGCGCGTAAACCAGCGGCAGGATATTGGCGCCGAAGGAGTAGCCAATCAACACCAGCTTGCGTCCAACGAGAAAGTGGGTTGCGCTCTGCCCTAACGCGGGATTTTCCAGTAGTGCGGCAAGATCGGCAGCGACCGATTCTGGCGTGCGTTTACGCCAGAAATAACGCAACGCATCCACACCCAGCACATGCAGGCCATTCTCGGCCAGCACCCGCCCGACCTGCTGGTCGATGTCGCGCCAGCCGCCATCGCCGGAAACAAACAGCACGCTGACATCCTTAAACGCATGGTTCGCGTCGCCCGTCTGAGCGGGAAGCTCAACCAGCGGAAGTGCCGCCGTGACCGTTCTCGCGCCATGACGCAGCGCGTGCGGCGCATTGACCCAGCGCATAAAGCCATTGACCAGTTCAGCATAATTCGCTCCTGACTGTACCCCAGACACCAGCCAAGGTTCCCCCTGACCGCTGGCCACCGCCGCCTGGCGCGCATAACGCGCCACATCAAAGCGCAGTGCATGGGTGTCCGCCACTGCCCACAGTCCGTTGAGAGGGGTATCCGGGGCAATGCGGCGGTCAGCGGCCACTGCGCCCACGCCGCACAAGGCTCGCCCGCTTGGATTGCCCGGCTTGAAATTTACGCTCAATCCAGCCTTGAATACACCCGGCGCGGCTTGCGCCAACAAGGAATGCACGACCCATGCCCCCTCGTCGCGTCCAATCAGCACTGCCGCCCGAAAATCCTCCGCCCCCGAGCCTTGCTGCACCGTTTGGCTCAGCCATTGCCCGATGGATGCCAGCTCCAGACAGCTTCCCGTGGCCGCCTTCGCCCCGTGCAATACCGCACCGCCATCCACCAGCGCCACCGTGCGACCTTCCGCAAGCAAACGTTGCGCCGTAGCGCGATCCTGAGCCTCAATGCCGCCTGCCCCGGAAAACACCAACAACACGTCACCTGTTGCAGTATCGGAGCGATACAGCTCCATCGTCCCCCACTCGCGGCTGGGCAAAAACTGTGTCTGAGCGGCCTGCACAGTGCCGCACCAAACAAGCCAGACGAGCAGGACGAACCTTTTCACTTACCCAAAACCCCACGCACCCCGCCGCCGATCAACATCGCCACATCTGCCATGATGATGGCCGGATCCAGCCCGCCCTGGGTCACTAGGTAGCGCGGTTCCCATTGCGGGTAGAAATGTTCCTTGAATTGACGTACGCCGGAAAAGTTGTAATACGCGCCGCCGTATTGATAAACCGCCGCGCCGATACGCTGCCATACCGGCGCATAACGATGCCCTTCCAAGCCCGATAGCGGCGCCATGGCCATAGAAAAACGCTGCACGCCCAAGGGCTTCAAATGCAGCATCAGCTTCAGCAACATGAAGCGCACCGCGTCACGCGGCGCGTCGGCCAGTTGACGCATCACATCGGTGGTCACCTCGACCCGGCTCGCCGTGCTCAGCAGCGTGACGAAAGCCACGATGCGCCCTTGAAAACGCACCACGGCCAGATCGAAATGACGCACATAGGCGGCATCAAACATGCCCAGCGAAAAGCGTTTTTCCCGCGCCTTGCGTTGCGCTAACCAGGCATCCGAAATGGCGCGCACTTCGTCAAAAACTTCGTCCCAGCGGGACGCGGAAAGGTACTCAAAACTCATCCCCACGCGTTCGCCATAGTTCAGCACATAACGATTAGCTTCATTCCGCTTGCCCTTCAACTCAAAATCCGTCAGCAGCACCACGGCTTCCTCGCCGATTTTCAGCGGGGTCAAACCCATATCCAGATACACGGGCAGGTTCTGCGCCCGCACCTGATAAAACGCGATACGACCGCCTTCGCGACTCACCAACTCGCGGAACTGCCAGTTCAAATCCTCCAATGCACCCGGCACAACTGTCGCATCCCCCACGGCTTCACCGAGTGCAATAAAACTCGACCCTTGGCGCGCAAACATGATGAAGGCATCACCCTCCTCATTGAGCATCACCGACTTGTCGCCCAGCAAAACCAGGTTGGCCGCGGCGTTATCCTGCCGCGAAACAATCGCTTGCGCATGAGCCAGCACGGCTGCATTCGGTGTGTGCGGCACGCGCAACGGGGGGCGCAGCAACACCATCACCCCCAAAAATGCTACGCCCACAGCCACGCCCAGCGTGGCGCGCAAGGAACGCGCCGCCTCCTGATCCAACCCGAACTGCCACCACAGCGCCGGGGTGTAGATCACGTCCTTGAAGGCGAAAAACGACAACGCCAACATGCCGACCAGCGCCGCAAACACTGCCGCAAACCAGCCGCCGGAGAACGGCGAATCCAGCAAACGAGTGCGTCGATAAAATTCCTTGCGGCTCAAAAAAAGCACCAGAGCCACACTCGTCAACACGCCTGCTTCCTCAAAATCCACGCCCTTGAACAGATTGAACACCACCCCCAAGGCAAGCAGCACCATACTCAGCACATACGCGCCGTTGAGTCGCCGCTGCAAACCGCGCGCGAGAAACAACAGGCTTAAGCCCACCAGTGCCGCCAGCACATGCGAAATTTCCACCAGCTCCCAGGGCAGGTTTTCATCCAGCAATACCAGACGCTCAGGAACCCCCGGCAAGGCCGCCGAAGCCAGCATCACCAGCCCGGCGATAAACATCAGCCCCGCCACCGCAAGCGGTACTAGGCGTGTGCCCCAATCACCCAAAACGCCCATCGGCGTGCGCCATCCACCCCAGCGGGAGGTCGCGGCAGGCGACTCATCCAGCAGACTGCTCACCGCCTGCCCACGCGCCAGGCGCACCTCGCGCCAGGTCAACAGCAGCATGGCCAACGACAGCGGCAACAGGTAATAAATGATGCGGAACAACACCAGCGCCACCATCAATTGCGCCACCGGCACATGGTCGCCCAGCGCCGCAATCATCACTGCCTCGAATACCCCAAGACCGGCAGGCACATGGCTGGCCACACCCAGCGCCGCCGCCAACACGAACACCAGCACCAAGGTGCCAAAAGGCACGCTGCCCGCAGGAAGTAGCACGTACAGACAAGCCACCGAAAAGAGAATGTCGAACACCGTAATCGCCAACTGGGTCAGACTCAAACGCCAGCCCGGCATGTTCACCTGCCACTTCCACAGCGTGATATGCCGTGGTTTGGGCACCAGCCAGAGCAACACCGCCGCCGCAAGCGCCAGACCAAACATCCCTACGCCGCGCAGCACATCCACGGGCAAACTCAGACGGTCGGCCAGCAATTGCGGATGCAGTGCCAGACCCGCCGCCGCCACCACATGTGCCCCGATGCCGAACGCCAAGGCGCAAAAGGCGGCGATTTTGGCAATGTCCATGCCGTCCAGCCCGGCCTCGACATAGATTCTGTAGCGGATTGATGCCCCGGACACCAGCGCCATGCCTACCGTATTTGAGAACGCATAGCCGGTAAACGCCCCCAGCGCTACCGTGCGCCAGGGCAGGCGCTTCTTCAGATAAAACAAAGCCGAAGCGTCGTAACCGACCATGAACAGGAAACTCAGTGCCATAAAGAGCACCGACAGGGCTAGACTGCTCCCAGGAATCGCCCGCATCCCCTCCAGCAACTGCGCGGGCGAAATATCGCGCAGCATGTGGTACATCGCCGATACGGCCAGCACGAACATAAGCAGGGTGATTGTGGGCATGACCCATTGGGCGGCAAACACCCGCTTCACGCGCTCAAAAAGCACAGAGGCGCTCATAATTTTCATGCTTAAGCGACCGGAAGGATCGTTTCCCCACGCCACAAATCCGGCAACAATTCGCGCTCACGCACCACATGCACATTCGCGCCATCGACCATCACCTCGGTGGCACGCGGACGGGTGTTGTAATTCGAGCTCATGGTGAATCCGTAAGCGCCCGCGCCCAGCACCGCCAGCAAGTCGCCTTCCGCAAGGCTTAGCTTGCGTGCCTTGCCGAGAAAATCGCCGGTTTCGCACACCGGCCCGACCACATCGTATTCGCGCCCCTCTCCCGGGCGCGGCGCAACCGGCACAATATCCATCCAGCTACCGTACAAGGCCGGACGCATCAGATCGTTCATCGCCGCATCGACAATCGCAAAATCCTTGTGCGGCGTATGTTTGAGCAGTTCAACCTGGGTAAGCAAAACCCCGGCATTACCGACAATCGAACGCCCTGGTTCGACCATGATTTCTGCGTCCAACCCGGCGATACGCGCCATCAAGGCGGTAATCAACTCACTCGGCGCAGGCGGGGTTTCATCGCGATAACAAATCCCCAAGCCGCCGCCCAAATCCAGATGATGCAAGCGAATACCACGCGCCGCCAAACGCTCGACCAAGGCCAACACGCGATCCAGCGCATCCAAAAACGGATTTAATTCAGTGAGTTGCGAACCAATATGGCAATCTACGCCCACCACCTCCAGCCCCGGCAAGGATGCGGCACGCATATAGGCCGCCTCGGCATCCTCAATCGCAATGCCGAATTTATTGTCTTTAAGACCCGTAGAAATATACGGATGGGTTTTGGCATCCACATCCGGGTTCACGCGCAAACTGACCGGCGCACGTTTGCCAGCCGCCAGCGCCACCTCATTCAAACGCTCAAGTTCCGGCAACGATTCGACATTGAAACAACGAATACCCACATCCAACGCCCGCGCCATCTCCGCCCGTGATTTGCCCACGCCTGAAAACACAACCTTACCCGCGTCGCCGCCCGCTGCCAGCACCCGCTCCAGCTCACCGCCGGAAACAATATCGAAGCCTGCACCAAGACGCGCCAACAGATTCAACACCGCCAAATTGCTATTCGACTTGACCGCAAAACACACCAAATGCGC
>DYLI01000206.1 GCA_020722165.1 Halothiobacillus neapolitanus
TCCTTATGACAGCGCACAGCTTAAATGGCTGTCTTGAAAACGGGGTCCACTATAGGACAGTCGGATAAGCTAAGGCTGATCGATTGAAAGGAACGAGAGCCATGGGGACGAGACGAAGCGCAAGCCGCATAGCGCGCAATTCAAGGCACAGGTGGCGATAGCGGCCTTGTCAGGAGACAGGACGCTGGCGGAAGTGGCCTCGGAGTACGGCGTGCATCCGACGATAATCAGGAATAATCGGGGTCTAACCTCGATTATTCCCTGGCGCACACCCCGATTATTTGGTGGAGCGTTTGGTGGAGCGCAGTGTTAGGCTCAAAATTCAGCTTCGGATAGACCATAGGTTTGCATGTTTCCATTTTGCACCTTGTACAAAGTCATGGTGATATTGCTGTACTGCGTACCGTTGTAGGTCGGGATTTCTTCAAGACTGAATGCCTCAGAACGTGAAAGGCCACCATTGTTAAGGTCTCGATAGCGGATGTCGTAACTTCCTGCGGTTACTTTGTTCAATGTGAAACTACCAAATGCAGGAATGTAGAACACACGCACTGGATATGCCTGTGCGCTGTTCAGAGAAACCAACTTCACAAAAACATCGGAATCGTTTTGGCTGTTATCTACCGTAACAGTTGAGAGGCCGTCAGCATGAAGCCGTTTGTAACCTTTGACGTAACCGGCTGAAACTGGCCAAGGCTGCCCATTTGGTGCTGTACTTGGCCTAGTATATTCGGGGCGCACTGGCGCTGGATTTGCTTGATATGGTTTTGGCCCTGGCGGTGGTGTGCTAGGTTTGTCGGTAGCCCAAATCCAAATGAAAAAGACGGCGATGCCATACAGGCGCCAATTTCTGAGGACGTGCGCAACAACTCCACCAGCACTTGCCTTTGGAAGTGGTGGTGGCGGCGATGCCGGGGTTTGTCGTTGCGTTTGATGCGGCGGGCTATTCGGCTTTGTCGCTTGCGCCGACACTCGCTCTTGTTGTTCCAACCAAAGATCATGCTCTTGGCGTTTATCTGGGTCAGATAGCACGTCGTATGAAGCGTTGATGATCGCCATGATTCGCGCAGCCTCCGCGTTACCGGGGTTTCGATCCGGATGAAATTTCTGCGAGAGTGTTTTGTATGCTGCACGAATGACTTCTGGTGGGGCGTTACGCGCCACCTTGAGATTATCGTAGTGAGTATGAATCTGCGCCATGCGTGTTGAGCCTAACGTTCAAATTCACCCGACGGCGGAAGCGGGCGAAGCCCGCTGTAGCCGGTCGGGTGGAATGCCGGGTTGGGCATTTCGGTGACTCTTACCAGCCCCGCTTGGAATCTGGTTTTCTATCGTAAGGATTGCTGACCCCGTCGCTATCGTTGTCACGCCAGCCATAGCTTGAATTGCTTTTATTGGTTGCGCCCGTCCCAGAACTATATTCGTCGCGTTGGCTGCCGCCATAAGTCTGAGAACTCCTGTTGTTGTAGCGATTTGAGTCTGGGCTGCTTTTCATGTGTCCTTGAACGTAGGTTCCGTCCTTGCGGGTGTAGCCGTTGACATATTGGTCAGCGAGAGCTGCTCCAGTGAGTGCGAAAAGAGCAATGAATAAAGCGGTGTGTTTCATAACAACCTCCAAGTTCTCGCCGAAAATCCGCTCGGCGTGTGCGGTGCATCATATGCCCAACGTGAATTATACGGCGCATCGCGCCGTATAAGATCAAAGGGGTTGCCGTATA
>DYLI01000047.1 GCA_020722165.1 Halothiobacillus neapolitanus
GCATGAAAATTCTGCATACGGCGGATTTGCAGTTAGGCCGGGCGTACAGTCGCTTTGAGCTTGAGGATGCGGCGTTGATTGCCGAGGAGCGTTTTAAGGTTGTTGAGCGGATTGCTGCGCTGGCAACAAGGCTTCAGGTGGATGTCATTTTAGTGGCGGGCGATGTTTTCGATTCGCAAACGCTCAAAGAGCGGAGTATTCGCCGATTTTTCGATAGCCTGAAAGGCTATTCCGGGCGCTGGATTTTGCTGCCAGGCAACCACGATGCTGCTTTGGCTGAGAGTGTCTGGGCGCAGGCGCAGCGTTTTGGCGTGATTCCCGCGCAGGTGCATCTTGCCCTCAAGCCTGAGGTTGTGCTGTTTGATCGTGAAAAATGCGCTGTGTTAACCGCGCCCCTGACGCAGCGCCAAACCTTCGCTGACTTAACGGCATGGTTCGATCAGGCCGAAACGCCCGAGGACTATCTGCGCGTGGGTCTTGCACATGGCAGTGTGCAGGGCATTCTGGCCGATGGCGTAGGTTCGTCCAATCCGATTGCACAGGATCGGGCGCAGCAGGCGCGGCTGGATTACCTGGCGCTGGGCGATTGGCATGGCATGAAGTGCATCAACGCCCAGACCTGGTACAGCGGCACGCCGGAGCCGGATCGCTTCAAGGGCAATCAGACCGGCGTAGTGCTTGAAATCGACATCGACGCGGCGGGCGCGCTGCCGCACGTGACACCTCACGAAGTCGGCCACTTCCGTTGGTCGAGCTGGGATGAATCGCTTGTGCTGCCAAGCGATCTTGATGCCTTAGAGCAGCGTCTGGACGCGCTAGAGGCGCGTGATGTGATTGAAGTGACGCTGACGGGGCTGGTTGATCTGGCGTGTCATCAGCGTTTAATCACCATGCTGGCTGCGGCGCAGGCGCGGACACGCAGTTTTCAGGTGGATCGTTCCCAGTTGCGGATGATGCCGACGGATGATGATATGGCACATTTGCAAGCGGATGGCTATTTAGGCGAGGTGTTGCAGGTGCTGCGCGCAGGGCAGGGTGACGCGCCAGCAGGTGTTCAGGCCGAGGCTTTGAACATTCTGGCCGGGATGATGCTGGAGCGGGTGACTCAGGGAGGCGAGGCATGAAAATTCAGCGTTTACGGCTTGAGCAGGTCAGGCAATTCAGGTCGCCGATTGAAATCACGGCACTTGAGGACGGTCTTAACATTTTGACCGGCCCCAATGAGTCGGGCAAAAGCACGCTTGCCCGTGCCATTCGCGCCGCTTTTTTTGAGCGTTACAAAACCACGGCGGTGAAGGATTTGTCGCCTTGGGGTGATTCGGGCGCGGCACCGTGTATCGAGCTGGATTTTACTGTCGATGGCACGGCGTATGCGTTGGTGAAGACCTTTATTAAAAGCCCCCGTTGCGATTTGCGCGTGGGCGCTCGGTCACTGAATGGCGAAGAGGCGGAAAACCACTTGAGCGCCCTGTTGGGCTTTCAATTTGCTGGCAAAGGTGGAAGCAAGCCGGAGCACTGGGGTATTCCGGGTTTGCTGTGGATTGAGCAAGGCGCGGGACATGCCGTGCATGATGAGGTTCATCACGCGGTGGATCATCTGCGTTCTGCGCTGCAAACGGCGCTGGGCGAGGTGGCAAGCAGTGGTGGGGACGAGATACTTGAAGCGATTCGTGCCAAGCGGGATGTTTTACTGACCGCGAAAGGCAAGCCGCGCGGCGACTATGAAAAGAGCATGACGCAGTACGACGCATTGACGGCCAAACACCGCGAACTCCAGCAGCGTATTGAGCAGTATCAACAGCAGGTCGATCAATTGGACAGCCTGTTGGCGCAGCAGGCTGATGACGAAGACAAGCAGCCGTGGCGGGTTTATCAGGCGCAGCAAACACAGGCCGAGGCGGCGAGAGCCAGCCTGCGCACGCTGGAACAGAGCTTAAACGATGACAAGCGCAGTTTGCTGCAAGCCGAAACGACGCTAAAACTGCTGCAAGACAGCCTTGCGGCGCATGAGGACAAGCTGCGGGAATGCCAGCAGCGTCAATTGGCCTGTGTGGACTTAGAGCAGCGCATGGCCAGCCTCGACACGCAAACAGAGCAGTTCAAGCGGCAGAAAGACCTGGCGTTGAGTACTCTGCAACGTGCCAAGACACAGGCGCGCATGGCACGGGATGCCGCCGAACGCGAGCGTTTGTTTGAGCGTTTGGCGACATTGAACACCGAGCGGAACGCGCTGCTGGCGCAAATAGCCGCCTGCGAGGCATTGCAGCAAAAAATCAGCGAACTGCGCACGCTGCTGGTGGGTTATCAGCTGGAGCCCGAGCGGCTTGAGGCACTACGCCAACAGACACGAGCCTTGCGTGAGAATCGTATTCGTCAGGAAGCCGTGGCGACCCGTCTGGAGTTCGATTTGCTCGCCGGTGTGTCGCTAAGCCTCGATGGCGCAGCGATTACGGCGCAGGCCGAACGGCGGATTATCCAGGCTTGCGAGATGGTGATTCCTGCCGTGGGGCATATTCGGGTACTGCCGGGCGGCGGTGATTTGGAGGCACTTGCCTTGCAGCAGCGCGAAATCGACGACTTGATGCAAGCTAACTTGCAGCGCTTGGGTGTGGGCTCGCTGGATGAGGCTGAGGTGCGTGCCTTGAGGCAGCAAGCGTTGCAAGCTGAAGTCAAAACTTTTGAGCGTGATTTGAGCCATGCAGCGCCGCAGGGCGTGGATGGTTTGCGCCGTCGTTTGACGGAGTGCACCACCCAGCTTCAGGGCGTTGAAGCGATGTTGAGCCGACATCCAGCACTGGCGGAAGGGGAAGCCGCGCTGGGTATGGATGCAGCGGAGCGCGAGCTAGAGCGGGCGATGAGCGAGGAGCGTGAAGCCAGTCATCGGGTGCAGCAGGCCGCTATTTTGCGGGCTTCCAGCGTGGCCGAGCTTGAAGCGGCGCAGCATGAAATCAGGCGACTTGAGGCGGCACTTGCCGACCCTGTACAGGCCGAGCGTCTGCGGGATGCGAATGCGCGCCTTGTGGCGACGAAGGCTGAGATGAGTGTGCTCGTGACGGCCATCGAACGCCAACAGTCTGAACTGAGTTTGGCGCGGGCAGATATTCTGGATCAGGATATTGCGCGCTATCGCAAGAGCGCGGAATACGCGCTAAAACAACGCGATGAGCGCAAGCTCGATATGGCCCGCCTGCAAGCGCAACTGCATCAAGCCGGTGCGCAAGGGCTTGAAGAGGAGCAGGGCGAGCTGTCCATCCAGCTTGAGCACGCAGAGCGGCGCAAGGCCGAGTTTGAGCGTCGTGCAAACGCCTTGGATTGGCTAAAAACCACCCTGGAAGGCAAGCGGCATGATTTGACCAAGAGTTTGCAAGCGCCCTTGCAGAAGCATTTGGATAACTACCTTCAGCTGCTGTTTCCGGGCGCAAGCATGGCCATCGACGACACGCTTGCACCGGGCGCATTGCAACGCGGCGCGGCGACGAGTACGTTCGACGAACTAAGCTTTGGCGCACGCGAACAAATGGGGCTGATGAGTCGCCTGGCCTACGCCGATCTGCTCAAAGAGGCGGGCAAGCCCACGCTCATTGTGCTGGATGATGTGCTGGTGCATAGCGATCTGGCGCGTTTGCAGGCGATGAAGCGGGTGCTTAACGATGCGGCAACCCGTCACCAAATCCTCTTGTTGACCTGTCATCCCGAAGATTGGGGGGATATGGGCGTGGCGCTGCGCGGCCTGGCGCAACTCAAAATGCCCAGCGCTTAGGCCGAAAGCTATGTTGAATCCCAGAAGTCTGATTTTTGCGCTCTACACACATTGGGATGCGATGGAAAGCCTTGTGCCGCTGGGGCGTGAGATGCCGCTTTTCGAGCCGGAGCAGGTTTTGAGCGTGTTGGCGCGGGCGCATCCCGAGCTTGCTGCCCTTGCGCGTGAAGACAAGCTGCGCGCCTTGGTGTCTTCAGGCTTGCTCAGTCAGGCACCGCGTGGCACGGGGCTTGAGATTCACCCACTGATTTTGGATTTTGTGCGCGGCTTAACGCGCGAGCATGAGCTGGGTTTGTCCGAGGTGCTGCGCGCGCGCGTGGACGGCATTACGGCCGCCACCGAATCGCTGGCCGTTGGGCTGGCCGACGCGGATTACGACAAGCTACGGCGCGGATTTAGTCAGCTTTCGGACCTGTTCCGCCACATCCGCCAACAGCTTGAGCACGATCATCACGCCATTCTTGAATTGGCCGAGCGTGCCAAATCGGCAGATGCCAGCCTGCCGATTGCACGGCGTTACAGTGAAGTTTTGGCGGCCTATGATGAATACATCGAACCGATGGCCGCCATGATGGACCCCGGAGCAGCGGGCACGTTTGCCCGCCAGCTGGAGCACGCTGAACGGGTGTTGGATCATACATTTGAGCAACTTAACCTACGCGGCGCGCTCTACACCCTGCGTCTTGGTGTGCGGCATGTGGCCTATCAGGCCAAGGATTTGCGCCGCATGGGGCGCGAGCTGCTCAATCATTGCACCCAGACGCTGCTGCCTTTGCGTGAGGAGGTGCGTCAGCACAACGTGCTTAGCGCGGCAGTGAGTGAGTTACTTGGGCGGGTGCGCAAACGCGGGCTGAAGCGCACCCTGCGGGATGCTGAGCTTCCGTTGTGGCGACGTGACGCACCAAGGCGCGTCAATGTGAGCGATGAAATCAGCACCATCATGGCGGAAGCACGGCATTATCAACCCGCCCTGGTGGCCTTTCCCGAGGAAAGCGCGCAGGCGCTGGAGGATGTGTTTGATCGTGTGGATGAAGCCACGCTCCATCGAGACCTGAACGCGGCCTTGCCGGTTGATGATCTGCTCGTCTGGCTGCGGGATTATCAGAGCACATGGCGTGATGATACGGTGCTGCGCCTTTTTCATGAGCTGCTCGCGCACGCTGGCGCGGATATGCACATCGGCGAGGCCGAGACGCATACCGACTTGCGCACCGTGCGCGTGCGCTATTTTGCGCATGGGTTAGCCTCGTGCGCTGACAAATTGACACCCTGATTTATTGTGCGCACAATAAATTAAATGAACATCAGCTTTGACCCAGCCAAAAATGCCCGCAACATCGAAGAGCGCGGCTTGTCGTTTGAGCGGGCAGCAGAGTTTGATTTCGAGACGGCGAAAATCCGTGAGGATGTGCGCAAGCCCTACCCGGAGCGCCGCTTCGTGGCGCTGGGTTGGCTGGATGCACGGCTGCATGTGCTGTGCTTCACGCCGATTCCGAGCGGCATTCGTATCATCAGTTTTCGTAAAGCTAACTCAAGGGAGCAACGCGATTATGAACGCACGTAAACCACTCATTGACGACGATGGCGAGGTCAGGGAATTGACGGCGGAAGATATGGCGCTGTTTAAGCCTGCTGCCGAGGTACTGCCGCCCGCTCTGTACGCCGGGTTGCTGGAAATGAACCGGCAAGCCAAGCTGCGCGGTCGCCCTAAGGCGGCGGTCACCAAGGAGCGCGTCACCCTGCGCTTATCGCCCGAGGTTGTGCGGGCCTTCCGCGCCACGGGCAAGGGCTGGCAAGGGCGCATGGATGCCGCGTTGTGCGAGTGGGTCAAAACGCATCAGCAAAGCACGTAAGGCATCCCGTGGACAAACATCATCAAGGCACGCCGTGAAGCCATCCGATAGCATCAATCTGAACGCCTTGCCATCCTTGGGTGAGTTATTTGCGTGGCTCAACGCGGGCAAACACCTCAATCGGCTCGCCGAGCCGCATCTTTGGGCTGAACTGACCTCGGAACGTGAAACGTACACAACGCTTTTTGCTGCCCTGGGTTATGCCTTGCGCTTCGATGAGCGTGGTTTTGCCTGGTTTCATGTAGATGAAGCCTCGGCGAATGTTTCCAAGACCACGCGCCAGTTTGCCTTGGTGTTTATGCTGCTGTTTGAGCATCAAGCTGACCTTGGGCGCAATCTGCAACGCTTTGGCGATTGGTTGGTGGATCGCGCCATGCTTGAAGCCATCGTGTCCAGAAATCTAGCCTTGTTGCAGGCAGAAGACATGGGCGAGCTGGAGAGTGTGATTAAGCTGATGAATCTGGCGGCAAGCTACGGTTTTGTTCTGCAAGAGCCCTTGGGCTGGCGGGTGTTGCCTGCCATCTGCCGTTATCTTGACCGTTTCGAGGCGCTGGCGCGTCAAGATGCAGCCGACGTTCGAGCCGAAGACGCAGGCGCGGAGGCCGACGCATGATGCTGTACGGCTTTCAGCAACTGGTTTTGCTCAATAGCGCCGGCTACCAGCGTGCGGAGTTGCCACTGGATGCTGCCGTGTCCTTGGTTGCGCCCAACAACACGGGCAAGACCAGCCTGATCAATGCGCTGCAATTTTTGCTGATTATCGACAAACGGCGCATGGATTTTGGCGCGCACGATTTCGATGTCAGTCGCCGTTTTTATTTTCCCTCCAATAGCGCCTACATCCTGCTTGAAGTCGCGCTGCCCAATGGCAGTGTGGTGCTGGGCTGCGTCGGTCGGGGAGTGAGCCATGATTTTGGCTATTTCGCCTACCAGGGGCAGTTGGATATTGAACATTATCGCTTGCCGGATGGCGGCTTGGTGGCCGAGCCGCAGCTGGTGAATCACATGGCTGAACGTGGCCGCCTGGTGCATCGCTACTCGGCCAGCGAGTTTTCTGATGGGCTGTTCGGTCGCCGCAAAAAAATGCAAGACAGTGAGCCGGATTTTGCCGTGTTCAAGCTGGAACAACCCAGTCAATCGGCCATTTTCCAGCGTGTACTGACGCGCACTTTACGTCTCGACAAGCTGCGCTCTGAAGAAGTCAAAGGCTATTTGCTGGAGATTTTCCGCCAGGACATGCCCGATCACACCATTGATTTTAAAGCCGAGTGGGATAAGGCTTTTGACGAAGTGAACACCGACCGGGCGCACTATGACGCAGCCATCCGCAATAAACCATTGCTTCTCGGGCTTGAGCGCAATCAGCAGGAACGGTGCGTCCTGCGCGGTAAAATCCTGCATTTGCGACCGCGCATTGACCAAGCCTTGCTGGATTGGAACGGGCATTTTCAGGCCAGCAGCACGGCGTTGCACACCCAGCTTGAGCAGCAAAAAGCCGAGGAGCAAGGCTTAAGCCTGCGCCAACAGACGCTGATTCGGCAGCAGATGGAGACCGAAGCGTCACTGGAGAAGTTGGTGAATACCCAAAGTCGGCATGACGAATTGCGCCGCGATTTGGCGCTCTTAACCCGCGCCATGCTTGATGATCGTATGCAAGGCGCACGCGCCGCGCTGGACGTACAGACGGCACTGGTGCAGCAGGCCAGCACACGCGGCAGGGCGGCGATTCTTAACGAGCAGCGTGGTGTGGAGCGCGAAATGGCGCTGCTTGAGCGCACGCTGACCTCAATGGCGGACAATCTTTTTCTCGCCCTGAAAAGCGCGTTACCGGCCACGGAACTCGATACACTCAACCGCCTACTCAGCGCACAAAGCATGACCCAACCCAGTGCTGCATTCACCCTGGATGCCGAGGCGCTGCGCGGCTGGCTCGCGCAGGCACAGACGCATGAGGTTCAACTTCCCGGCTTGCGCATCGCCTTGCATGAGCTTGAGCCGCAATTCCAACAAGAAAGTGCCGAGGAACTCCAGCAACGCCGCAAGGAACTCCAGCAACAGGCCGCATCCCTCATGCGCCAATTGGAGGTTGCGGATGCTCTGGAACAGGCGCACGCGGAAAAGCGCCGACGCGAACAGGAGGTGCGTGCGCTTGAACAGGAACTTGCGCGGTTTGACGAACTGCAACAGCTGGATGCCAGTGCCGCCTTGCGTGAAGCGCAACAGATTGAACAGCGCGGGCAGTTGGACGCTTTAACCCGGCAGCTGGCCGACATGCAGCAAGAACACGCCCGTTTGCGCGCCGCCGAGCGCAGCGCGCAGGACACGCTGAGCGCACTCCAGCGCGACCATGCAAGCATCGTGCGCCTGCGTGAGCAGCGCGTCGATGATGATGCGCTGTTTGCGCACCTTGACGACAAGCCGCACCAGGTGTGGATGGGTTTGCTTGAAGTGTCGCTGGACACATTGGCGCAGTATCTTGAGTCTTTTCAGGCCGACTGCCGTCGCTTACTGCGCCTAGAAGATCACATCCACAGCCAGCTTGCTGAGCTTCATGCCGGTGGCCTGAGTAAGTTCCAGTTTAGCGAAGGCGGCCAAGAGCGCGAGATTGAACGCATGATTGAGTTCGGCGCACACCTGCCGCAGGAGCTTGCCGCGATTGAGCGCAAGGCGCGTAGTGCCGTCATCAATGTCGCGGTGAGTCTGCGCGCGCTGCGCGATGGTTTGCACGCCATTCAAAGTCGGATGCGGCATTTTAATGCGTTGATTAGCCGTCGCGGCCTCTCGGATTTGTCGGTGTTCAAAATCATGCCCATTGAAGAGGCGACACTGGTTGAGGCGATGGAATTGCTGATTGCCTCGGCGGAGTTGGCGAACCAGGGCGAAACCTTCGAGCTGTTCAATCATGCCAGCGTGCTGGACGATGAACGCCTGAATCGTGCCAAATCCCTGCTGATTCACGAAGGCAATGCCCGCAACGGCCTCAAGGTCGAGCATTTTTTCCGCCTGGAGTTTGTGGTTGGCAAAGCGGGCAGAGCGGAAGAGTCCTTTGCGGATATCGACAGTGCCGCCTCCAATGGCACGGTGCTCATGGCCAAACTCATCACCGGGCTGGCACTGTTGCACCTGATGCAGGACAAGCGCCACCAGGTTCAGGCCATTTGTTATCTTGATGAAGCCACGGCGCTGGATCAGCGCAATCAGCGCAGCCTGATTGAAACGGCGCGAGAGTTCGGTTTTACCCTCATTTTTGCCTCACCCACGCCCTTGCTGACCGTGCGTTACTGCGTGCCCATTACCGCGCAGGGCGGCTACAACCACATCAGCAAAAAACACTGGCAAGAGCTTGAGCCTCTAAGCACAGCATCTGACAGGCTGCCCGCATGAATAACGCCATGATTGGTGCACTGCACAAGCTCCTCGCGCAGCCCAGCGGCCTGCCATCCAGTGCGTTAACGCCCGCGCAACGTCGCGCACTGGATAGCCTTGCCGCCAAAACCGGCGCATTAAGAGCCGCACCCTCAGGGCGCGGGGTGCTCTACCATGTTGTGCATCTGCACACGCTCGAAGCCCAACTCAAGGCATTGCGACCGCAAAGCCAAGCAAGCCTGCCCGAACACCTGCCACGTCGCGCCGCCAACATCGCCCTGACGCGCCATAGCAAGGGCAAAGCGCATACCCACGAGGTGTATTATCTGTTGCTCAAGGCGACGGGCACGAACGTATGCTGGCATGATGCCGAGGGAAGAACGTTTAATCTGAGTGATCTGAGCGCAACAACTGGCGTCGGTGCGCTGGCCATCCGGGCGAATGATGGTTGGCACACCGATTGCCCGCTTTGGCTGGTTGAAAACCAGGCGCTGTTCGACCGTCTGGATTGGCTGCCCGCCGGGGTCAACGCGAGTGTGGCCTATTACGCTGGCCAGCTGGACGGACGGCTTTTGGCATGGCTGGCGGCCAAGGCGCGCGCGCCCGAGTTGGTGCTGTTCACGGATTACGACGGTGTCGGTCTGCTTAATTACGTGCAGCTTAAAACGCAAAGCCTCGCGCCTGCACGCTTTTGGATGATGCAAGGCTGGCGCGATTTATTGCGTGATTATGGAAATGCAGGGGTTTGGCAAGCCACGCGCCCGCAATTTGAAACGGCGTTGCAGCGACTGCAAGGTTTGGATGATGACGCAGAGTTACAAAGCCTCATGACCGCCATGCGCCAATCCGGATTGGCATTGGAACACGAGGCCGTTTGGCTGCAGCCGACTTTTTCAAGGTGATAGGCGTCGTTTGATTTTGGCTGTGGTCGTCGGCGTTTTCGCAATAGCAGTCCAAGTCCGACAGTCTGCGAGAACCTGAAACGTGCGAAAAACTATGCCAAACTGCATCACATTGCGGTTATACGTTAAAGGAGCAATAAATGAACATTGACACCGCCTCCCGTCACATCACCCCAGCAAACGGTAATGTGTTTGCTGACCTGGGTTTTGAGCCGGAAGAAGCCGCGACACTCAAGGCTGAATCGCAACGAAGAATCTCTGAAAAGCTTGCCATCAAGGAAACGATGAAAGATCGATCTCGCGACGACGCAATGGCTGAAAACTTCCGCAATGATCCGGCTTATGCAGTAGAACTACTGAACAGCATCCTTGAGGATGGTGAGCCGAGTGAGTTGCTCGTCGCCCTTCGCCAAATGACCCAAGCGTTCGATGGCGCAGCAAAGGATGCTGAACCAAGTGATATGCCGATAACCCTGGCACGTCGGGAGACTTTGAGGTTGCTTGAAATCATCGACAATCCGCCGCCGCGTAACGAAAACTTTCTCAAGGCGCTGGCGCGTTATGCACAGCAAAAGCAAAGCTAATGCGCGACCCAAAAAAACAAAAAGGCACGGTTATTCCGTGCCTTTTTTATGCCCGCCCGTTAAGGCAGGTCGTGAAACCCGAAGGCTTACATCGTCTTGGCGACCTCGATCGCCTTGGGCACATTCATCAGGCCGCGCCCGTATTTCATGGCTCCGCAATCGGTGGTGAATGTGCCTTTCGGTGTGGTGCTGGAACAGGTTGTGCCATAGCCCAAGGAGGCCGGGCGGTCGGCGGTGTCTAGCAACACCTTGGCGGCTTGAATGGCGGTGAGATTGGGATTGACTTCCAGCAGGATGGCAAGAGCACCGGAGACCATGGGGGTTGTCAGGGATGTGCCATAGTTGCTGCGATAAGCATCCGGTGCGGATGAAACAGCGAACTCGGCATCGTAATCCCCTGTTACCAGAAAACGATCCTGAAACGCCTTGAAATACCCAGGGTAGTTGGAATACGAAGCCAGCCCAACCGGAGGTCGATTACCGTAAGTGTTGCGGTTGTACGCACCTACCACAAGGAAGTTTTCGGCTTGGTCGGGAAACTCCAGGCAGCTTTTGTTTTGTGGGTAGGATTTGTCAAACCGCGCGGACAGGTCGGCACCATCATTGCCGGCGCCGGCAACATAAATCGCCTGACCCTGGGTCAACGCCACCAGAAAATGATCGGGAATCCCTTTGTATGTGGAGGCTTCATGAAACATCATATTGCCTGAGAAGGCGGTGTTTGATGCGTTGATAATCTTCGCACCACGACTCAACAAATTTGCCATGTCCTGCGTGCCAAAGGCGGCAAACAGGCGCGCCCCGGGAGCAGCGCCCACTTTCGTTCCAAGTGCGACACTGGATACGTTCGTCCCATGTTCCATGGACGCAAGTTCAGCAGGCGTTTCCCACACACCATCCGTAACGACCTTAACTCCATTCACATATTCAAACCGCGCACTGTAATGGTCAACAAAACTCGGACAGTGCATTAGGCGCATTTTTGAGCGGAT
>DYLI01000048.1:0-5853 GCA_020722165.1 Halothiobacillus neapolitanus
GTGCCAAAATCGAATGGTATCCACTTCCGCTAGGCTTGGCCTTGCTGCTTCTGGCGTTGGGACAATGGTTTGAATTGCGCGGTAGCGCACGATGACGATGCTCACCGAGCTGCAATGGCAATGGCCGTGGGCGTTTCTACTCATGCTTGTACCGCTGGCTTTTGTCTTGCTGTCCTTGCGCCAAAGCCGCCGTGTTTTTGATTACGCTGAAGCGGCACTGCGCCCGTGGGCGCTGCTTGAGCGTCCGCAGGCCGGACTTGGACGCATGGTTTTGCACCTCGGTGCATGGCTATTACTCGCCGCCGCACTGGCCGGGCCACGCTTACCCGTAACCAATCAAAACGCCGCTGTTCCAGTGCGGCATGATGTGCGCATCATGGCCCTGCTCGACGTGTCCGCTTCCATGCAGGCTGCCGATGTCGCACCTACACGCGCTGAGCGCGCGCGCCTGAAACTGCACGATTTACCTGATGAATTAGCGGGCGAATCGCTTGGCCTCGCGCTCTTCGCAGGCACGGCAGGCGTGGTCATGCCGAGCAGCCATGATGCCGCCGTGTTCCGTTACGCACTCGAACACAGCGAACATCTACTCGACGACGCGCCCGGCAGCGAGCTAGCGGTTGCCCTGGATGCCGCCGCGCGTGGCCTGCCTAAATCTGGCACGTCTGGGCGAGCTATCCTGCTCGTCAGCGACGGTGAAAGCGACATGGCGCGCGGCAATGCCGTGCTGAATGCCGTGGAAAAACTGCGCGAGGCGGGCATACCGCTTTTCATACTTGGCATGGGCTCAGAGGCTGGCGCGCCAATTCCTAATGGTGCGGGCGGATTTATGCAACTCGACAACGCGCCCTTCCAAAGCCGCATGGACAGCACAGCCTTGGAAGAAATGGCGCAGCGCACGGGCGGCTTGTTTGTGCCCGTCAGCGATGGGGACGATGATTTACGCACGCTGACCCAAGCCATTCACGCCCTGCCCAGCCACCCCGCGCCCGGCACAAACCATACATGGAATGAGCTGTTTTACTGGCCGCTACTGCTTGGAACGCTGCTCTTGCTCATGGCTTACCGCCCGACCTCCCGTAGCCCGGATGACCATCCGGGACAAACCTCGCACCCGACACAACCCTCCCCGGATGATGCTGCGCGGCATCCGGGCGACAACCCACCCTATAGGCACGAACAACGCAGCCACACGCAATCCAGCCTGCCCATTGCCCTGCTCATTTTTGCCGGGCTAGCCACCCTTGCACCCCACGAGGCTCACGCCGAAACACCCGCCAGCCTCGCCAGCGCCTACGCCGCATGGCAACGCGGCGACTTTGTGCAAGCGCAACTAATCTACGCCAACCTACCCGGCGTGGCCGCACGCATGGGCGAAGGCGCAGCAGCCTATCGACGCGGTGATTTCAACCATGCGGCACAAAGCTTCAGCAGTGCCTGGCTGTTGAGCAGCAATGACCCCGCCCGCGCCGATGCGCTCTACAACCTCGGCAATGCCGAACTGCAAGCCGGACGCAGCGAGCGCGCCATTGCCGCCTATGAGCAGGTATTGAAATTGCGCCCCGACGATGAAAACGCCGCCAGCAATCTATGGCTGGCACAACAACAAGCCGCCGCAAAACAAATGAAGAAAAGCCGCCCCGAAGACCCGCCAGGGCGCAAACCGACCGATTTTGCCCGCTACAACGAGGACGTAAGCGCCGACTTCCCGCCTGACGACCCCAAAACTGGCGGCGACCTGTCCGCAGGCGGCGCAGGTGCGGGGCAAAAGCGTCAAGCGGGCAAACCGACTGCACTATCCTTAAGCGAAGCCGACCGCCTCGCCGCCGAGAAAAAAATGGAACTGCTCGAAGACCAACCCGCCCCCGCCTGGCGCGCCATGCTGCGGCGCGATACACCAGAGCGTAAGAGTGAGGGCTTGCCATGGTGAGCGTCTGTTTACGATCTCTGCGCCTTTTCTCCCCCCTTTGGAAAAGGGGGGCTGGGGGGGATTTTGATCGTATTGGAGAATATCTCACGGCCAGCAAATCCCCCCTAACCCCCCTTTTCCAAAGGGGGGGAAGATATGTTTCAGTGCTCATTCTGTTACTGACACTCAGCGTCGTCGCACCACTGGCTCATGCCGAAATAAGCATCAACGCCCACATCGACAACCCCAATCCCTGGCTGCGCGAAGAAATCTTACTCACCGTCGAATTTGCTGTGGTAAACACCTGTTTACGATCTTTGCGCCTTCTCTCCCCCCTTTGGAAAAGGGGGGCTGGGGGGGATTTTGATCGTATTGGAGAATATCTCACGGCCAGCAAATCCCCCCTAACCCCCCTTTTCCAAAGGGGGGGAAGATATGTTTCAGTGCTCATTCTGTTACTGACACTCAGCGTCGTCGCACCACTGGCTCATGCCGAAATAAGCATCAACGCCCACATCGACAACCCCAATCCCTGGCTGCGCGAAGAAATCTTACTCACCGTCGAAGTCGTCGATGACCGCTCAATCATTGAACAAAACACCGCCCCGTGGGCACCACCCGGTGTGAGTTTACGCCCCCTCAACCCCAGTGAAGAGCGCGTGCAAACCGCCGATGGCATCCGCATCCTGCGGCGCCAACACTGGGCGATCATGCCGCTGTACGCCGGAGAATTAAAGTTACAACCGCCGACTATCGAAGCCCGCATAACCGGCCAGGGTCGTGTTAGCCTCACCCCCGAAGCAATGCTCCTCAACGTGCGCCCGCTCAACCCCCTGTTGCCCGCCGATGTGCCCGTCAGTGCGCTGCAAATCAAGCTCGCTCATCCACCCGAAGCTGTGCCACGCGGCCGCCCATTCAACGTCAACCTGAGTATCGAAAGTACCGGGTTATCCACGCGCAGTCTGCGTCGCTGGCTGGATGAAAACTTGCGCAGCATGAGTGACTTACGCATCTACCCGCCCGACATTCGCCTCAATAACAATATCGACCCAGCCAAACCCCTGCTGCAACAGGCCGACATTCGCCTGACGTTTGAATCCCAAGCCAGCGGCCAACTGACCCTGCCCAGCCTCGTCCTGCCGTATGTCAACTCACAGGATGGCAACATCCAGCACACTACCCTGCCCATCGGCACTGTGCGCATTGAACACCCGCTCTGGCTGGCACTACGCCCGTGGCTACCCAGGGGCATGGTTGGTATCGCATTGATTGTGCTGCTTATCGCCACATGGACATTCACCCGCCTACGCTTGCAAGCCGCCAAGCAACGCCGCACCTGGCGACGTGAACTTCAAACCGCCGAATCACCCAAGGCATTGCGCCAAATATTGCGCAAGATGTGGCGATACATCCCCGCCACTTCCGGCACAAAGACCTTAAGCCAACAACTTGATGCCGCCTGTTACGGCAGCGAACCGATCAGTGCAGCCGTGTTTAACGACCTGAAAGCCCGGCTAATTGAATATTGCTCAGGACGTTGAATCCCCAGTCGGATTGCCAAAACCATCAAACTCCGACCCCGCCAACTGCACGCCAATGCGTTGCAAGCCCGCCACCAGCGTATCGGCATGAGCCAATCGCCAGCCGTGTAACTCAGCCAGCGCCTCGGTTTCCTCATCCAAAGCCCGCACGCAGACTGCGCGCAAACCCGCCCACACCGGCGGCATAACCCACGTCGGCGCAAGCTCCATATCCAGCGCCAAACGCACATCCGCCTCCACCTGCTGCCCCATCAACATGCCCACATAGTGCGGCAAGGCGGCGCGCAACACCTGCGCATCGTTCACCCTTCCCAACGCATCCTGCCCACGGCGCAACACCTGCATCACATCCTGCGCGCCCAAAGCCTCGACCATCGGTTCCAGCAAATAACGCAATTGCTTGCCGACCAGACGTACCGCGTGCAAATTCTCCGGCAGATGCGGCACATCCTCGATCAAAAACGCCGCCACATCCATCCAATGCTCCGCCAGCCACGAACCCATCGGCTGATCCTGCGCCTCCAGCGGATGCAAATGCTTCAACGCATGCTCCGCACCCACCAAGGCTTCCGGCAAGGTCTCCAACAACAACGCACGCTTCTGCTCAAAGTCCTCATGCAACAGCGCAAGCAAAGCCTGCTGCCCCAACACGTCCTCACCCTCCAGTGGCAAGGCCGCCAGCCAGGCCAACTGCACTTCCCTATCCCGCACTGGCGAACTCTCGCGCGCAAACGCTCGCAAGGCATGACGATCCTTCTGCCCAACCGCCACCGCATCCTCAGCCAGCTTTAACCACACTCGCGCCCGCCGAACCGCCACCCGCGCGTCATGCAGCGCCTCATCAGCCTGTGGCGCATCCAAAAGCGCCTGTCCACGCACCACAAATTCATGCAAACGCAGGCGCAGCACATGCGCACAGCCTTCCGACACCGGTCGAGCAAGTTCATCCAGCCTAAGCATGGTCGTCTCCTTTCTTTGGTACCTCAAAGGCAACTCAATTAAACCCAAGTAGCCCGGATTGTCATCCGGGCTACGCAACTGTTTTCATGGCATAGACGCACAAACTAACGCGCCCAGACTGCACCCACATGACACCGCATCAAGCACGCAACGGCGGCAAGGCGGGCATAAAATCTTCCAACAACAGCACACGATGCTCATGCACCTCAAACACACTCCAACGCCGCCAAGGCAGCTGCGGCGAGTGTTGTCCGAAAGGTCGCACCACACCCCGCCCCGCGCAACGCGAACCCCGCCTAAACAACACCTCGCCCAAAGGCCGCCGCCCCAAGCGTTGTAAGCCCAAACGCCGCGCCCCCGCCCGTTCCGCAAAGCTCACTGCATGAACATAGGGCTGCCCATCACAGCGCAACACCACCTCACGCCGCCACACCAGCACACCACAACGCACACCCAATGCCCGTGCATCAACACGCCCAGCACGCGACCAACCCTCAGCTAGCACATCGACGCGCAGCGTGCCAATGCAAACCCGGCGCAGTTGCTTGGTCAACGACCCCGGCGCCACCAGCCACGCACGCGGCACACCTTGCTCCGACATAAATAATTCCCCTCACCCGACTGACTACTCAATGTTTCCAAGGCTACACCGAAGCACCGAACCTTGATTTTTTGTCATCAAGAATAAATAAAACTAATCCATAAAATGAGGGCGAGATGAAAAAACCTGCTTGATAAACCACAGATCGGAGATTGATCCATGAACCATCGTTTGCTTGCCCTGTTCCCCATAAGCGCTGTTGCACTTGCCGTCGGCGTTGCCCTCACCGGCTGCGGCGGTGATGACACCGTACAGGCTACTCCTAGTTCCACAATCAAATCAGTGGAATTCAGCAGCACGCCGACACCTGCCACCGATGCCGACATGTTGAAAACCTACACCACTTCAGTCGCCACCGTCACCATGACCGACGGCAGCACCAAGACCTACCCACTGAGCTACAACAGCCTGTTCAAAAACACGGATGTCATCAGTGAAGTCAACGGCAAGAAATACGCCGCAGCTCAAATCTTTGACGTCAACATGAGCCCGATCAAAGACCTGAACGGTGACGCAGTGATTGCGGAAACCGCCGATGCCAACAGCCTGCTCAAAGTGGGCAGCAAGCTGTTCCTGGTCAACCAATGGGAATACGACGATGTGCTCGCCGATGGTCAGGAAGCCCGCAAGGCAGCCAACTGGTACAGCCGTATGCCTATGGAAATGGGGATTTCCAACATTGCCCAGGCCAGCGACGGCAAGCTGAGCGTCACCAGCCAAAAGCCGGTTGACTTCAAGTCCGTCAATGGCGGCTGGATTTTCTGCGCCGGCGGCCCCACGCCCTGGAACACCCACCTAGGCGGCGAAGAAGACTATGACCTGTACTTCGTACCCGGCGAGAA
>DYLI01000048.1:5953-11391 GCA_020722165.1 Halothiobacillus neapolitanus
CACCATTGGCGACATCTTTGAAACCTCGCTCACCGAAGTTGCGGGCTATGTCCCTACCCGTGCGGGCTCAGCTCAAACCATCTGGTTGAAGCTCAAGCCCGGTATGGAAAAAGCTGCGGCCTTCCTGGAAACCCGTCGTTATGCCGCTTACCTTGGTGCAACCACCGAGTTCACCAAGGGTGAAGGTGTGGCATTCAACGAAAAAGACAAAAAGATGTACTACGCCGTCAGTTACATTCAAACCTCAATGCTGGCGAAGGACGGTGGGCCGGTTGACGACATCCGTGTCAAGGGCAATAACGCAGGCGCAACCTATACCTTCGATCTGGCCAGTGGCCAGAAAGACACCCAAGGTGGAGCGATCAACTCAGCTTATGTTGCGACCAAGGCCTATGTTGAGCCGATGTTGCTCGGCAAGCCGATGACTGCTGACGCTAACGGCAACACCGCCGACGTGAACTTCACCGCCAACACCGACAACCTGTTCTACTCCGAAAAAATGCGCACATTGTTTGTAGGTGAAGACTCCGGTACTCACGTTAACAACTACATCTGGGCCTACAACGTCGATAGCAAAAAGCTGAGCCGCGTCCTGAGCGTCGCAGCAGGTGCAGAAGCCACTGGCCTGCAAATTGTTGATGACATGAACGGCTACGCCTACATCATGGCCAACAACCAGCACCAGGGCGATTGGATCAGTTCACAGAACAAGGATTTGACTGCCCGTTTGGATACCCTTGCCAAGAACACCTTCGGCATCAACAATCGTGGCATCTCCAACTACCGTTTGACTGCACACGTTGGTTATATTGGTGGCATGCCTGCTGTTAAATAATCAAGACCTGACTATGGCTTAGGTTTATATATCCAGGGCTGGGGAGCAACCTCCAGCCCTGTTTTGTTGATAGCGACTTGAATCCAGTGATTCAGGCCAATGACTCAGGTCGTTATCAACAAAATCATACGAGTGAACATATTATGCAAAACAATCGAATAATCCTTATCCCTCTAGCCGTCATGCTTGCCGTGGGAACGATTGGAGTCAGTGTAATGTCCTGCGGCGGAGGCGGCTCAAGCACAACAGCCGAAGTGCCTAGCACACCCCCAACACAACCTGAAACACCCGCTCCCAACCCGGTGTTACCTGCCGCTCTCAAAGGTGAAGCCATTGGTCGTGAAACGTTTCCCAATCCACACGCCCATATTCCTGCCCAGTGCTATATCGAAACCAATCATGGTGCGCAAAATGCCTGCATGTTTTGTCATACCGATGGCGTATCCAATCTGAAGCTCGGCAACAATAACCCCATGGCCGGAGGCAATCCCAATGTGGGCAATCTTCAGGCCGAGTATGCCTTTGGCGTGGTTAATTACCCTTATGTGGTCAATTCAAGCATTAACCCATGGATTAATACCCTGAACCCCGAAGAGCTGCGCAAAGCGGTCGATGCACAGGGCTACAAGCCTGAAGATTGGGATATGCAGGCTTATATTCGTCAGGACAACTGGAAAGCGGCCTTTGCGCAACGCCCCGGCTCGGTCAAGGACTGGGATCCCAAAATCGATTCAGCCTTTCGTTTGTTTCCTGGTCTTGCGCCCGAGGATTTACCCGCACAAGCCGATGGTTTTGTGCGCAGCAATTCTGAAGCGCGCGGTTTCTTCAACGATGGCCAGAGCGATGGCAAGAGCTGGAATACTGGCTGGCGCGCCGTCAACTTCATGCCCTACGGTATTTTCACGCCCCTTGCAGGCAGTGTTTCCGGCATTTATATCCGACTGCCCTCCGTTTTAATGCAGCGAGAGGATGGAACATTCGATCTCGCCACATATAAAAGCAACCTTGATCTGGTCGAGCGCAATATCCAGGATCGACTCAAGGGTGAAACCAATTATGTTGGCGCGGCTAAAGCGATAAGTATCGTTCGTGGCCAATATCCACTCGGCACGGAGTTTGCCCACCCGCTGCATTATGTCGATGTTGAGGCCGATGGCAGCAATCCTGGTGTAAGTACATTCCCGGGCACACGCGCCCAGCGGGTTAAAGAAATTCGTTACATGTACAAAGCTCATCCTTGGTATCCAGAAGAATTTGGCATGGGTCTCAAGGAAGAAAGCGCACCTGTGTATGCCAATCGTGAACAGGGCTGGATTGAAAATGGTGTCGGCTGGATTATTGCCGGCTGGATTGAAGATTCCAAGGGTGCACTGCGCCCTCAAACCCCCTCTGAACTCACCCAATGCGTAGGCTGCCACTCCGGCAACGTTCGCCAGTCGGATATTGGGCAAAACGCCACCTACACCTCCGGCACGGGCAACACCATTGACTCCACTTGGGCGTTACCGCGCAAATTCGCTGGCGATGCCGGCTGGAAAGAAATGAATTACCTCGGCTACACCGCCAAGGCACAAGCCCTGATGGATGAGACCCCGGGGTTCATGACCGAAAAGGAGCCGCAAAATCGCTTCCTGAACAAAGGTGAGTTCCGCGTATTCCTGGATTATGTCGTCGGTGCATCCCTGTACGGTGACATACCAAAAACTGTTGAAACCTATATCAGCGCCCAAGTCACCAAAAAGAATGGCTATTCATCCGATTGGCCAAGTCTCGAACCCCTACTCGCCAACAAAGACGCAGAAGGCATCAAACAAGCCCAAGCCTTGCGCCTGAAACTAATGCGCGACTTTACTGCGCGCAATGAACATCTGGATAGCACTGGGCGCATTCGTCCCGAGCTGTTCCTGCCTACCCGCCAGAACGCCTTGGCCGGCGCAGGACGCTATCGTCAGGTTGTGGTGACACAGCGCTATGACTTTGGTAAGGATGTGTTCCCCGAAACACCCTTCACCCTGCGTTATCTGCGCACAGCCGATGTTGGCTTTGCCCACCAGGACGGCAAGCCCTACCAGCTCGGTGACGTGATTACAGACCGCCCCATCAACACCAACGTGGGTGAGTTCACCTATGGTTTGGGGATTACCCCAACCCTGATTGATGAAGACCTGCCCTACGCTCAGGGTGGTACCTTCCTCTCGGACTATGTGCCATTGCTTAAACCTTAAGCCTGTGTAGCGGAGCGTATTCCGCCGCATGAGGAGCAAGGGCGTATTCTCTTCGGCGTATTACGCTTGTGCTAAGGCGCCCGACGCTGTTTTGAATCAAACCTTAGCCAACTCCACCCCCGCGCCCACCCAGCGCGCAATCAGCGGTTCGACCGCCTGCGGGTAATCGCGCAAAACCACATCCGCCACCTCACGCACCTGGGGAATCAGCTCACTATCACGCGCCAGATCGGCAAAGCGCATCCGTGCGAGGCCAGTCTGCTGCGTACCCAAAAACTCGCCCGGCCCGCGCAGTTCCAGGTCTTTTTCCGCAATCAAAAAACCATCGTTACTCTCGCGCATCACCGCCAGCCTCTCCTTGGCAATCGCCGACAATGGCGGGCTGAAAAGCAGCACGCAACTTGATTCAACCGCACCGCGCCCCACCCGCCCGCGCAACTGATGCAACTGCGCCAGCCCCAACCGCTCGGCATTTTCAATCACCATCAGCGAGGCATTTGGCACATCCACGCCGACTTCGATCACTGTTGTTGCCACCAGAATATCCAGCTTGCCCAGCTTGAAGGCACGCATCACCGCCTCTTTGTCACGCGGCTTCATGCGCCCATGCACCAGCCCCACGCGCACATCAGGCAGCGCGGCGCACAGGGTTTCATTGGCTTCCTCGGCGGCCTTGGCTTCGAGTTTTTCGCTTTCCTCCACCAGCGTACAGACCCAATATGCCTGCCGCCCGGCACGGCAGGCCGTTCCCAATCGGGCCATCACCTCATCGCGCCGACTATCCGGCACAGCAGCCGTGGCAACTGGCGTGCGTCCCGGCGGCAATTCATCCAGCACCGACACATCCAAATCGGCATACGCGGTCATCGCCAGCGTGCGCGGAATCGGCGTGGCGGTCATCACCAGTTGGTGCGGATGAGTTTCACCCTGCCGCCCCTTTTCACTCAGCGCCAAACGCTGCTGCACGCCAAAACGATGCTGCTCGTCGATCACAATCAGCCCCAAATCATGAAAAGCCACACCGTCCTGAAACAGCGCATGGGTTCCCGTGACCACCCCGGCATGACCTTGCGCCACCGCCTCCAGCGCCTTGCGCCGCGCCACGCCTTTCTGGCTGCCCGTGAGCGCAACCACCGCCACACCCAAAGGCGCAAACCACGCCGTCAGATTGCGCTGATGCTGTTCCGCCAAAAGCTCGGTCGGCGCCATAATCGCTACCTGCTGCCCGGCTTCCAGCGCGGCACATGCCGCCAAAGCCGCGACGACTGTTTTGCCCGAACCGACATCGCCCTGCACCAAACGCCGCATTGGGCGCGGCTGCACCACATCAGCGGCAATATCCTCCAGCACCCGCGCTTGCGCCCGCGTCAAAGCAAAAGGCAAACCCGCGCGCAATCGCTGGCCAAGCTCAGGTTCGGCACACAAAGGCCGCGCCAACCAGCGTTCAGCATGATTTTTCCAGCGCCGCATCCCCAGTTGCTGCGCCAGAAGTTCTTCAAACACCAGTCGCTGTTTGGCCGCATCCAAACACGCCGGCTGCGCAGGTGGCGGCCTATGCAAACACACCACCGCCTCGCGCAGGCTGGGTAGCGCCAGACCTTGCGCAAGCTCGGACGGTAATTCATCCGCCAAAATATCCGGCTTCTGCGTCCACAAACTTAACGCCTCGTTCACCACGCGGCGCAAATAACCCTGCGACAAACCCGCCTGCGCCGGGTAGACCGGGGTTAGCGCCGTATCCAAAGGCGCGGGCAGGCGCAGCACTTCAGGATGCGCCATATCAAAACCGAGCATACCGCCCTTGACCGCCCCAAACACTCGCAAAGCCTGCCCGGGCTTGAGCATGGCCGCAATGCCCGGCGGTGGATTGAAAAACCACAGATTCAACGCACCGCTTTCATCCTGCAAACGCACATGCCAGTTGCTTTGCCGCGCTTTTTGCCGTTGCTCAACACTTAGCACCACCCCTTCGATCAGCGCATCTTCGCCATGCTGCAAGTCTGCAATCATGCCAAGGCGCGTGCGGTTTTCGTAACGCAAGGGCGCATGCAACAAAACATCGCTGACCCGGCGCAATCCCAAGGTATGCAAACGCGCCAGCATCGCTTCGCCCACACCACGCAGAGCTGATAACTCCATCCAAATACCCACATTTGTCTGCCTGTGTATGCAGTATCCATGAACCACAGGCAATAAAAAACCCGGAGTCTGCGCCCCGGGTTTTATCAAGCGTCGGACGGTTACGGATTACTGTTGCAGCAAGCCGTTTTTGTCATAAATCATTTGCGTTGAATACTCACTCACAGGCAGGCGGCTTAGCGTCTTGATTTTCTTGGTGTAGTCCACAAAAGACTGTGCATAGTCAAGGTAGGTGTCCA
>DYLI01000207.1 GCA_020722165.1 Halothiobacillus neapolitanus
ACCTGTTTTATCGTTGAACACACACAAAGACAACCTCAACAAACTCATGGTTCAAAGCCAGTAGATCAGGGCAGCCGAAGCTGCTCGTGAACCGTGACCGCCACTTGCGCCAGCTCGGCTTTATCCGCGCCAGCGGAAATGGCATAACCCACACCATGATCGATCCAGAAAAACACCCCAATCGGCCCGATCTCGGAAAATTGAAACGCTGTCGCCTTGTCATCGCCCGTCTCACGGGAAACGTACAGCGTCAGGCGCTTGCCCGAAGCATCGTGGTACATGAATTGCGCGACCGGGCCTTTATCGCCGGGCAACAGACGACCGCCGATCAGTTCATAGCCCAGCTTGCCCAACTTGGGTGGCTTGAGATTCGATCCCAGCCGCTTGGATAACCAGGCAACCAACTGATCCTCCTGCTCTGCGCCAATTTCAACTGGGCGGCGCACATCCGGGCTGTACACCGCATGCGCCACCGCCGCACGCCGCGCCAGCCCTGTATCGGCTGCGGCAACCGCTTCCATCTGCAAAGCAGGCAGCTGAGCGGGAGCGACAGCCTCGTTGCGAGCCTCGATTAATTGCGCCTCGCCGCGCAGGGTCCAGCCCAGCACACTCCCCAGCCCCACCGCCGCCAGCATGGCCGCCATGCGCAACAGCCCCATGCCTTTTGGCTGTCGCTGTGGCCGCCCAATCTTGAGCGCCTCAGGCAACGGCTCATCCAGCACCGGCGCGAACAAAGCCCGCAAAGCCTCGTTCTGTTTGCGATAGCTGCGCAAGCGAGCGGCCTCCAACGGGTGAGTCGCCAGCCAGTCATCCACCTCGGCGCGGCGCACCGGATCAAGCCGGTCATCGACATAGGCCTGCAAATCATCTTCACGCATCGGCAAGACTTTCATTTCACCACCTTTAACGCCACCACACGCGGCCGCCCGTCCATCAATTCACGCAGACGCTCACGCCCTCGCGACAAGCGCGACATCACCGTGCCCACGGGTATATCCAGCGCCACGGCGACATCCTTGTAAGACAACTGTTCAAGCCCCACCAGCAGGATCACCTCGCGCTGCTCGGCGGCCAGCATCCGCAAGGCGCTTTCAAGATCGACCATCTCCATCATGCGCTCCTGTGCTGGGGCGATTGGAAACTCAAGCGCGTGTTCGTCCAACGACATGGTTTCCTCCGGTGCGCGACGTCGCTGGTCGATAAAAATATTGTGCATGATGCTGAACAACCAGGGGCGGAGTTCCGTATCGCGCCGCCAAAGATGCAGCTTGCGCCACGCTCGTTCTAGGGTGTCCTGCACCAAATCATCGGCCTCGCCACGCGCACCCAACAAGGCACGCGCATAACGGCGCAAACGCGGGATGCAGGCTTCGATGTCGTCGCCAGGCTTCATTGATTCGTCCATGAATTTTGACTCTGCATTTTAAAAATCACTCAACCGTTGCAGCAAACACGGGCACTCTCTGACGACATAGTGTGCATCGAAGGATAGTCATGATATTGCCCTCATCTAGGCAAGGATGAATCTTTAACGTGGAAAATCTCGCTGTATAAGCACATATACGTGCGGCGCATGGCGTTTATTCCCCAGCATTGCAAAAAAATTAATTGGAATAACTTAGCGCCTCACATCGTACACAGTGTTGTGAGGCTCACGTCATCACACCCCCAACACACATCGGAGAAAAAGCATCATGCGCAAACGCA
>DYLI01000208.1 GCA_020722165.1 Halothiobacillus neapolitanus
CATGCACATCAAACCACAAACCGCTTGTGCAGATCCGGGAGCAGCGATTGGGCAAACCAGACCGGCAAGCCGGGATAGAGGTCGCGGGCTTTGGGGGTTGGGCTTTCTACCAAGCCTAGTTCAATCAGTTTCTTGAGCTGGTCGATTGCCACGCGCTCGCCTAGCCCGAGGAAGACTTTGAAATCACTGCGGGAAACGCGCCCCAGGCTGATGAGGATGTGCAGCGCACGGGCGGCCTGCGGCTTGATGCCTGCTGCGATGATTTTGGGCTCCAGCATGACGAGCCGCTCCAGCCGTTCGCGCATAGCCGTGCGCTCCAGCGCCTCGCTCATGTAGTGGATTTGATCCAGCGAGGTTTGCAGCATGAACTCGATAAACTCGAATAATCCGGCTTGGGTGAGTTGGCCGCGCCCGTCCAGATCGCCGCGCCGGAGCTGATCGGCATTCGCTAGTCGGGCATAGTAGAGCGCATGTTCCCGCGCGAGTCCGCGAGAAAGCGACCACAGGGGCGAGGCCAGCCCCAGCTTGAGGAGTTGCAGGTGGGTTAGTAGGCGCACGACGCGACCATTGCCATCAGGAAAAGGATGTACCCAAGCCAGGCGATGATGAAAGGCGAATGCGGCCAATAGGCGCTGGCGTGGGTCAGTCATGGAGCCATAGACCTTGTGCATACGTTCAAGCATGGGGGTGACTGCCGACCAATCGGGCGCGGCATGATGCCCCACTTGGACGTTGATTTTGGCCTCGTCACGTAGCTGCCCCGGCTGCATCAGGCTGCCGTCGTGCAGGCGCAATTCGTCTTCGCGGGCTCCCTCGAAAAGATGCTTGTGCAACTTTGCAATCAGGCGCGGTGAAAATAGCTCGCACCATGGCATGTCCGGTAGGCGGTTGAGCAGGCGCTCATAGCGCGCCTGTACGGCCAGATGACTTGCCGCAAGCTCGTTGAGTTGTTTGGGTGATCGCTTGGAGCTATGCGGGCTCAGGCTTAGCGGCTCGGTAAACTGCCCTTCGATCAGGTTGCTGTAAAAACTACTGGTGACGCGCAGCAGCCGCCCCAGACGGATGGCCGTTTCGGGGGCGAGACAACCCGAGAGATGCCCGGCCTCAAACGGCATACGATCAGCCAGCGCAAGCAGCGAGGCCGGGGCGTTTTCGGGGAGTAGCGGCTCCAGCCAGTGCGTGCTGGTTACCAGGTTGCTGCTCATCTATTGCACACCTTTTTTTGCAGATTTAATTGCAGATTATTTTTAGGGACAATTGTAAGCCTATACATAGTGTTACACCATGACAAAGGATGATTTAAAATTTCATTTTGCAGATTTAATTACATATTTTATGCATTGGCACTTAGTCCATGACGATTGATCCGGCAGAGTGCATCCATGAAACCATGGGGTGCTGCATACGCACCGATCGGCTAAGATGAATCGCAATCCAACGACCTTGGTTGCTGCTTCGACCCCGGTCATCCGCCCCCCTCTTTGACGGGCTTTCAGCCCATTCACCCAGCGATCCCTCATGTCATTTATTTCTCTGGGGCTCTCCCCCGCGCTGCTGCGCGCCGTCCGTGCCAAGGCTTACACACAGCCCACCCCGATTCAGGCCGCCGTGATTCCGGGCGCTTTACAAAGCCGCGATGTGCTGGGCACGGCGCAGACCGGTTCGGGCAAGACGATGGCGTTTGC
>DYLI01000209.1 GCA_020722165.1 Halothiobacillus neapolitanus
GGGCTGTTTTATTCTTCATGAATTATGCCAGAACTTTAAAGCGATGTGCCCTCATAGCATTGCTTCCAATGTAGCTTTGCAGTCGGCAAAGAATGGATCGGATTGCAGGGGTGCGCATTCAACTAGGGAGCGTTTTTGTTGGATTACTGCCACCGCTAACGCCAGGCAGGGCAGAGGCTTGGTGAGGGCGATGGAATCGAGGTGCATGGTTTGAAACCTTTCCACCACATCTGCGGCGCAGGATGTATTTGACCTTCTTGACAAACTCCTTCAAGATGAAGTGGTGGATTTCCCGCTCATTATTGCGCCATGCCATTTTAAGGATGCGACGTACTTCTTCTTCGGTAAAGACGACTAGCGTTTTTTCGATGCGTTGTTTTGCCATGTTGGTTCCTATGTGGCGCAAATATTTGTTTGCTTCGCAAATCAGAGATTTGCGCTACGTGTGGTGCGAGTCTTTGACTTGCTGCGCAAATCAGAGATTTACGCTACGTGTGGGGCGCAAACCAGAGGTTTACGCTACGACTTGCGGCGCAAAATTGAGATTTGCGTTACGCGTGGGGCAAGTCTTCGACTTACGGCGCAAACCAGAGGTTTGCGTTACGCGTGGGGCAAGTCTTCGACTTACGGCGCAAACCAGAGGTTTGCGCTACGTGTGGGGCAAGTCTTTGACTTGCGGCACAAATCAGAGATTTGGGCTACGTGTGGGGCGCAAACCAGAGGTTTACGCTACGACTTGCGGCGCAAAATTGAGATTTGCGTTACGCGTGGGGCAAGTCTTCGACTTACGGCGCAAATCAGAGATTTGCGCTACGTTTGAATTATAAAATGCTCTTCAATGCCTCAGCCGCTTCGCGGACTTCATCCGCTGTGTTGAAATATCCCGGACTGAAGCGCAGCACGCCTAGCGAGGCGGCCAGTCCCTTGCCGCCGCGGAAGCGGAAGTAGAGCGGGTAACTGTGGCCGACCACTGCCGCAACCGCCCCGCCCAGCGCACAGGCATCGCCCAGCCCTAGCCGCTGGGCAACATAAACCGGCAGGGCGCCTTTAGAAAAATCCACCACGCTGACCAGCGCAGCCGGCAACAACCCCACACAGCGCGCTACATTGGCGGCACCGGCGTTGCGGTTGCCTAGCGAGCGGATGTCCTTTCCAGTCCACAAGCGTGTGACCAGAATCGCCGAAGAGACCGATCCCAGCAGGTAACTGCCCAGGATTAGCAAAGGACAAAAGACAGGGATTGTCATCGTCTGCCTCCTTTCCATCACGCGAGCAACCGCATCAGGTTCTCGCGGGTCAAGAGGTCGGGGCGTGCGGTAGGATCCAGGAAGGGACGGACATCCTCCTCGACGTGTGCCCATTCGACGGCTTGCAGACGCTGGCGCAGGGTCTCGCGCCAGTTCTCCTCGTTCAGCGCTTCACCCGTCCAGCCAGTTTGCCGCAGGGCGTTGTTGAGCAGGGTCAAATTGGGCGGCGGCCAATCCGGGTCGCCGAGGTACCAGAGCAGATCGTAGAGGTCGCGGCCCTTGAGGTAGGCGCGCTGGAAAATGGCATGCAACTTGCCGGCCAGCAGCGAGGCGCGGTCGTGATGCTGGAGTTGCAATAGGAGGTGGCGGCGGACGACGGTCGTGGTCAGGCTCGCGCCTGAGGGTGGGTTCGACTCCACCTCGATTTTGACG
>DYLI01000210.1 GCA_020722165.1 Halothiobacillus neapolitanus
AAGCGTGCGGTGATTACCGCCACGCAGATGATGGAAACCATGATTACCAACCCGATTCCGACGCGCGCCGAAGTGTTCGACGTGGCGAATGCGGTACTGGATGGTACGGATGCGGTCATGCTGTCGGGTGAAACCGCCGCCGGCAAGTTTCCGATCAAGGTGGTGCAGGCCATGGCGCATATTTGTGCGCGTGCCGAAAGCCAAATTCAGTCCAAAATGCACGTCCCACCGGTGGATATGCACTTTGAGCGTGTGGACGAAACGATCGCCATGTCGGCCATGTATGCGGCCAATCACATGGCGGTGAGCGCCATTATCGCCTTGACTGAGTCCGGTTCGACGGCCTTGTGGATGTCGCGGGTGAATTCCATGATTCCGATCTATGCGCTGACGCAACGTGAGGCAACAGCGCGTCGTGTGGCAGTGTATCGTGGTGTGGTGCCGATTTTCTTCCAGTACGACACCACCGACCATGCGGAAGTTAATCGCCTGGCCATCAATGCCCTAAGTAAGGAAAAAACCTTGCACAATGACGACTTGGTGATTATTACCAAAGGCGATCTGGTAGGCAAAATGGGCGGAACCAATGCGATGAAAATCATGCGCGTGGGCGATGGTTTTCTGCCCGGTACCGAGTGATTTGCGTTTTGATTGAACGTGATTTTGTTTAGATTCGATTTTACAAACCTAAAGAGGAGAAGCTCATGGCTTTGATTACCCTGCGTCAATTGCTCGATCATGCCGCTGAATACAGCTACGGTATGCCCGCGTTCAACGTCAACAACATGGAGCAAATCCACGCCATCATGCAGGCTGCTGACAAGGTTGACAGCCCGGTGATTCTGCAAGGTTCTGCTGGAGCGCGTGCCTACGCGGGTGAGCCGTTCCTGCGTCATTTGGTCGCTGCGGCGGTTGAAATGTACCCACACATCCCGGTTGTTATGCACCAGGATCACGGTTCGGATGCGGGCGTGTGCTTGCGCGCCATGCAGTCGGGCTTTAGCTCGGTGATGATGGACGGCTCCTTGATGGCCGACATGAAAACCCCGGCTTCTTATGAGTACAACGCGAGCATTACCGCCAAAGTATCTGAAATGGCGCACAGCGGCGGCGTGTCTGTTGAAGGTGAGTTGGGTTGCCTGGGTTCACTCGAAACCGGCAAAATGGGCGAAGAAGACGGCCACGGCGCAGAAGGCGAGCTGGATCACTCCATGCTGCTGACTGACCCGGAAGAAGCTGCCCAGTTCGTTAAAGATACTGATGTGGATGCGCTGGCAATTGCCATCGGTACTTCACATGGTGCCTACAAGTTCACCAGCAAGCCTACCGGTAATGTGCTGCGTATCGACCGCGTGAAGGAAATCCATGCGCGCATTCCGGGCGTTCACCTGGTGATGCACGGTTCTTCGTCTGTGCCTGAAGAGTGGTTGGAAATTATCAACAACTACGGCGGCGACATGGGTCAAACCTATGGCGTGCCTGTGGCTGAAATCGTTGAAGGCATCAAGCACGGCGTGCGCAAGGTCAACATCGACACCGACTTGCGTATGGCCTCGACCGGCGCGATCCGTAAGCACTTGATGGAAAACAAAGCCAACTTTGATCCACGCAAGTTCTTCAAGGAATCCACCAAGGCCATGGCGGGTATCTGCCAAGCGCGCTTTGAAGCCTT
>DYLI01000049.1:0-7445 GCA_020722165.1 Halothiobacillus neapolitanus
ATTTTCTCCAACCCGATGCGTCAACCCGACTTCATTTACGCGAACGATGCCCGTGCGGCTGTGCAAATGGTGCAGACAAACCAGGTCGTGGCCGCCATCGTGCCTACACCGATTGCGATTCAGTTCACCAACCTCAATGTAGTAACGACTACCGAACAAATCCCGCATCTTGCGCTTGCCGCCGCACCTAGCCTACCTCCAGAGGTGCAGAGCAAAGTCAAACAAGCCCTGCTCAACGCCTCACAAACCGAGCTTGGGCAAAAAGCACTGAGCGCACTCAACACCACGCGCTTCGAGCCCGCCACCAACGCAGACTATAGTGGTTACGCCAAATGGCTTGAAGGCACCTACGGCTATTAAAAGCAGGCGGTGAAGGGCGCTGAACAGCACGTTTGTGCAAATCTTGCGGTATCATCCGCTCGATTTTTGCCACACTCGGCTTGCCCGCTGCTAGGAGTCCGCCTTGAAATCCAATTACCTCTTCACTTCAGAATCCGTATCCGAAGGCCATCCCGACAAAATTGCCGATCAAATTTCCGATGCGGTTTTGGATGCCATTCTCAAGCAAGACAAAAATGCCCGCGTCGCCTGTGAAACCCTGGTGAAAACAGGGTTTGTCGTACTGGCAGGCGAAGTCACCACCTCGGCCTGGGTCGATCTGGATGACTTGGTACGCAAAGTCATTGTCGATATTGGCTACAACAGCTCCGACATTGGTTTCGATGGTCACACCTGCGGCGTACTCTCGGCCATCGGCAAACAGTCATCCGACATTGCGCAGGGTGTTGATCGCATCGTGGATGAAGATCAGGGCGCGGGCGACCAAGGCCTGATGTTCGGCTTTGCCTGCAACGACACTGACGTACTGATGCCCGCGCCACTGACCTATGCCCATCGTTTAGTCAAACGCCAAGCCGAAGTGCGTAAAAATGGCACACTCAACTGGCTGCGCCCGGATGCAAAAAGCCAGATTACCGTACGCTACCAGGATGGCAAGCCTGTCGCCATCGACGCGGTGGTGCTGTCCACCCAGCACAACCCGGATGTCAGTCTCGCCACGCTGCAAGAAGCGGTAATGGAAGAAATCATCAAACCCGTCCTGCCGCTCGAATGGCTGCACAAGGACACCAAATTCCACATCAACCCCACCGGCCAATTCATTATTGGCGGCCCCATGGGTGACTGCGGCCTGACGGGGCGCAAGATTATCGTTGACACCTACGGCGGCATGGGTCGCCACGGAGGCGGCGCGTTTTCCGGCAAAGACCCCTCCAAGGTTGACCGTTCTGCTGCTTACGCCGGGCGTTATGTGGCCAAAAACATTGTCGCTGCCGGCTTGGCCGAACGTTGCGAAATTCAAGTCTCCTACGCCATTGGCGTGGCACAGCCGACTTCGATTACCGTGGACACCTTCGGCACCGGCAAGATTGATGATGACCGCATTGCAGAAATCGTCGCTGATACCTTTGATTTGCGCCCCTACGGCATTACCAAGATGCTCGATCTAGTGCGCCCGATCTACCAGAAAACCGCTGCCTACGGCCACTTTGGCCGCGAGGAACCGGAATTCACTTGGGAGCGGACTGACAAGGCTGAGGCGTTGCGCGCGGCGGCTGGACTTTAGAAAACCGATTTAGCCACAGAGGGCACAGAGGTTTAAGGTTCTTCGGTGGCGCCGATTTTTTCTGCGCCTTCTATATTCTCTGTGGCTAACAAAAAAACCATCCGCCGAGGGGCGCTGCAACAGGCTTGCCTGTCAGGCTCGACGGAATGGGACAACCATTGCAACCGCGCCCATCCCCTACCTTTTTAGGAGTACGTTGCATGTCTTTTTCCGATTACAAAATCGCTGACCTGTCCCTGGCCGACTTTGGCCGCAAGGAAATCCGCATTGCGGAAACCGAAATGCCCGCCTTGATGGCGATTCGTCGCAAGTACCAAGCGGCGCAACCGCTCAAGGGCGCGCGCATTGTCGGCTCCTTGCACATGACCATCCAAACCGCTGTGTTGATTGAAACACTGGTCGATTTGGGCGCAAGCGTGCGCTGGTCATCGTGCAATATTTTTTCCACTCAGGATCACGCCGCCGCAGCGATTGCCGCAGCGGGCATTCCCGTGTTCGCGTGGAAAGGCGAAACTGAAGATGACTACTGGTGGTGTATCGAGCAAACCATTACCGGCGCTGACGGCTGGACACCGAACCTGATTCTGGATGATGGCGGCGACCTGACCGGTCAAATTCACCAAAAGCACGCGCATCTGCTGGACGGTATCCACGGCGTGTCCGAAGAAACCACCACCGGGGTGCATCGCCTGCTCGACATGCTCAAGGCGGGCGAGTTAAAAATCCCGGCGATCAACGTCAACGACGCGGTCACCAAGTCAAAAAACGACAACAAATATGGCTGCCGTCATTCGCTGAATGATGCGATCAAGCGCGCCACGGATCACCTGCTCTCCGGCAAGCAGGCGCTGGTGATTGGTTACGGCGACGTGGGCAAGGGCTCGGCGGCCTCATTGCGCCAGGAAGGCATGATCGTCAAAGTGACGGAAATCGACCCGATCTGCGCCATGCAAGCCTGCATGGATGGCTACGAGTTGGTATCGCCGTATTTGAATGGCATCAATGACGGTTCGGATGACTGCGTAGACAAAGCATTGCTCGGCAAGATTGACCTGATTGTCACCACCACCGGCAACGTGAATGTCTGCGACGCGCCCATGCTCAAAGCCCTCAAGAACGGCGCGGTGGTCAGCAATATCGGCCACTTTGACAACGAAATCGACACCGCCTACATGCGCCAAAATTGGGCATGGGATGAAGTGAAGCCGCAAGTTCATAAGGTCTACCGCGACTGCGCCGCCAATGCCATGCCGAATCCGGCCAGCCTTGATTATTTGCTGCTGCTTTCCGAAGGGCGCTTGGTGAACTTGGGTAACGCGACCGGCCACCCCAGCCGCATTATGGATGGCTCATTTGCCAACCAGGTGCTGGCACAAATGCACCTGTTCGATGCGAAATTTGCCGACTTACCTGCTGCCGAACGTGCTACCCATTTGAGTGTCACCGTGCTGCCCAAAGCACTTGACGAAGAAGTGGCACGTTACATGGTGGAAGGTTTTGGCGGGGTTATCACTCGCATGTCAGACGCTCAAGCCGCCTACCTCGGCGTGTCTGCGGATGGCCCGTACAAAGCCGATAGCTACCGTTACTAATCGATAAGGCAACAGTATGCGTGGAGCAGGCGGCACATCCGGCGGGGTTGGCGAGTTCTTACTTGGCCTAGGTATGGCGATTGGCGGTGGCTATATGCTGCTGCAAAAAGTCACGGTCACTTCCGGCGGCTGGTATTTTTATGGCGTGAATGCCTTTGGTCTCACGCTGGTGCCGTTTTTGCTCGGCGCGGGCATGTTGTTTTACAACGGAAAATCAATCATCGGCGGGTTGTTGATGTTTGCCAGTATCATCATGATTCTCGCGGGGATTTTGATGAATTTGCGCATTTATTTTCAAACCAGCAGCCTGTTTGACACCCTGATGATATTGACCTTGCTGGCGGGCGGTCTTGGCCTGCTGGCACGCTCACTCAGACCCCACGGAGGTTCATGAACATGATTACCGCTCCGCAAATTTCCTGCGAATTTTTCCCGCCAAAAACCGACGAGGGCGCGGCCAAATTACGCAGCACCTGGCAGGCATTAAAAGCCATTGACCCAGCATATTTTTCAGTGACTTACGGCGCTGGCGGCTCCACGCAGGAGCGTAGTTTCAGCACCGTAAGCGAAATTCAACGCGACTCCGGCGTTCCCGCCGCACCGCATTTATCCTGCATCGGCTCGACCCGCGCGCATATCCGCGAGATACTCAACGACTACAAAACTCAAGGCATTCGCCGCATTGTTGCCCTGCGTGGCGACCTGCCTTCGGGCATGGGCGATCCAGGAGAATTGCGCTATGCCAATGAATTGGTTGAGTTTATCCGCACGGAAAGCAGCGATTGGTTCCATATCGAAGTCGCCGCCTACCCTGAGTTTCACCCACAAGCCGCCTCAGCCAACGCAGATTTAGCGGCATTTCAACGCAAGGTTGAAGCGGGTGCAGACGCGGCGATTACGCAGTATTTTTACAACGTGGATAGCTATTTGCGCTTCATGAATGACTGCCTGGATCGCGGTATTTTCATCCCCATCGTGCCGGGCATCATGCCGATTACCAACTACACCCAACTGGCGCGCTTTTCCGATGCCAGCGGCGCAGAAATTCCACGCTGGCTGCGCAAGCGGCTGGAAACCTTTGGCGATGACATGGAGAGCTTGCGCAGTTTTGGCCTTGATGTGGTGAGTGAACTTTGCCAGCAACTTCTCGAAGCTGGCGCGCCGGGGCTACATTTTTACAGCATGAATCAAGTTGAGCCGACTTTGAGTCTGTGGCGAGGATTAAATCTGCGTCAAGACATCGAAATGTAGCCTTGGACTGACTACACTCGCTGCACGCATCACAAAAACGAGGACTGCCCGATGGAATTATTCGCCCTAACCCTGCTGGCCGTTGCCGTGGCCTTTATTTTTGCCGGTGTCAAAACCGTACCGCAAGGCAGCGAGTGGACCATTGAACGCTTCGGACGCTACACGCGCAGCCTCAGCCCCGGCCTTGGTTTGATTGTGCCATTCATTGACGTGGTGGGTCGCAAAATCAACATGATGGAACAGGTCATGGACGTGCCCTCGCAAGAGGTCATCACCCAAGACAACGCCATGGTCAAAGCCGATGGAGTGGTGTATTACCAGGTGCTGGATGCAGCCAAGGCGGCGTATGAAATTCACAATCTGGAATACGCCATCCTTAACTTGACCATGACCAACATCCGTACCGTGATGGGCTCCATGACGCTGGACGAGCTGCTCTCCAAACGTGATGAAATCAACGCCCGCCTGTTGCGCGTGGTCGATGAAGCGACTTCGCCCTGGGGTGTGAAAATCACCCGCATCGAAATCAAGGACATCACCCCGCCCAAGGATTTGGTGGATGCCATGGCGCGCCAGATGAAGGCCGAGCGTGAGAAGCGCGCCAACATCCTTGATGCTGAGGGCTTCCGCCAAGCGGCCATTCTCAAAGCCGAGGGTGAAAAGCAGGCACAAATCCTGCAAGCTGAAGGTTTGCGCGAAGCCGCCTTCCGCGAAGCCGAAGCACGTGAACGCCTCGCCCAAGCGGAAGCCAATGCCACCACCTCAGTAAGCGAAGCCATTTCCAGCGGAAATATCCAGGCCATCAACTACTTCGTGGCGACAAAATACATCGAAGCCTTCCAAGCCGTCGCCACCGCGCCCAACCAGAAGGTCATCATGATTCCGATGGAGGCCACCGCAATTCTTGGCTCACTAGAAGGCATTGGCCAACTGGCGAAGGAAACCTTTCTCAAACCCGCCGAAGCTGCTGCCGCTGCGCGCGCGGCCACTCCCGCCGCTGGCACGCCGATGAATTCTTGGGCTGAGCGCACCAACGCTTCACTTGGCGATGCGCCTCCAGCCGTCAATCCCTATGCACGGGGTTAAGTATGATGGGCACTGAATTTGTGATGAATTTTTGGCACTGGCTGGTGCTGGGTCTGCTGCTCATGCTGGTGGAACTGGCATTGCCTTCAACCTACTTCCTGTGGATGGGTTTGGCCGCGTTGGTGGTCGGTGTGGTGTTTTGGCTGATTCCCGGCATGAGCTTTGCTGCCCAGCTCATCCTGTTCGCCATATTGAGTGTGAGCGCGATTTTCCTCGGCAGGCGCTACCTCAAACGCCATCCGATTGAAAGCGACCGCCCAATGCTCAATGTGCGCGGCGCACAAAACATTGGCCGCATCGCCACCCTGCACGAGCCGATTATTAACGGTGTGGGCAAAGTGCATCTGGACGATACGCTGTGGAAGGTCTTTGGCCCCGACTTACCGCTGAACACGCGGGTGCGCATCGTGGCGGTGGACGGCATTAGCCTGCGCGTCGAGCCGCTCAACGATGGGGCCGACAGCTCGCCTGCGCAGCATGACAACGATTCGGATGGCGGCGGCGGTGATTGATCCAAACATGAATGCTGACTGGAACCGTCGCGACCTTAACGTACTTTGGCATCCATGCACCCAAATGAAGGATCACGAACGCCTGCCCGTGATTCCAATTGCGCGCGGTGCAGGCGTGTGGCTGTACGATTTTGAAGGTCGCCGCTATCTGGATGCGGTCAGTTCATGGTGGGTGAATATCTTTGGCCACACCAATCCGGTTATTTCCGCTCGTATCAAACAGCAACTCGACACGCTGGAGCATGTCCTTCTTGCAGGCTTTACTCATCAACCCGTGATCGAACTTTCCGAACGCCTGGTCAAACTCACCCCGCCGGGCTTAAATCGCGTGTTCTACGCCGATAATGGCTCATCCGGTATTGAGGTTGCGCTTAAAATGAGCTACCACGCTTGGCTCAATCAAGGCGCGCCACGCAAAAGCAAATTTGTTGCGCTGGAACATGGTTACCACGGCGAAACCCTTGGCGCACTCTCGGTCGGCGATGTCAGTTTATTCAAGGACACCTATCAACCGTTGTTGATGGAAGTACTGAAAGCCCCTTCACCGGATTGCTCCAACCGACTGCCCGGCGAGACCTGCGCCGATGTTGCACGCCGCGCCGCTGCAGGGATGGAAGCGCTGCTCGCCGCACAGCATGACGAAATCAGCGCGGTGATTATCGAACCGCTGGTGCAATGCGCCAGCGGAATGCGTATGTACGACCCGCTGTACCTCAAACTATTACGCGAGCTTTGTGACCGCTATCAGGTACATTTAATCGCCGATGAAATCGCTGTGGGTTTTGGCCGCACGGGAACCTTGTTTGCCTGCGAACAGGCGCACATTACGCCGGACATCATGATTCTCTCCAAAGGCTTGACCGGAGGCTTTTTGCCACTGGCCGCCGTACTGACCACCGATGCCATCTACCGGGTGTTTTACGACGACTACGACAAGCTCTCCGCCTTTCTGCACTCGCACAGCTACACTGGCAACCCGCTGGCCTGCGCTGCGGCGCTGGCTACCCTAGACTTATTCGAGCAAAGCGACGTGATCGGCGCAAATCGCCAACTTGCCCGCACAATGCGCGCCGCCGTGGCTGATTTAAGCGAGCACCCACAGGTATTTGAAGTGCGCCAAACCGGCATGATTCTGGCCATCGAAATGGTTAAAAACAAGGCCACCCGCGAGCCTTATCCGTGGCAAGAGCGGCGTGGCCTAAGCGTATTTAAATATGGTTTGCAACACGAAGCCTTGTTGCGTCCACTCGGCAATGTTGTCTACTGGATGCCGCCGTATGTCATTAGCGAGGATGATATTGCGCAACTGGCGGATGTGACCCGTGCAGGCATCAATATCGCCACTCAGAGCTAAAGTAGTTAGCCACGGAGGGCACAGAG
>DYLI01000049.1:7545-11091 GCA_020722165.1 Halothiobacillus neapolitanus
GGGCAATTTAACGCCGAATTTCTGGGCAATGGCCGGGTTCAATTGCTGGATTTTGATCCCATTGAGCGCGAATCACCGCTATCTATTAACTTGATTCAAGGTATCAGCAAGGGTGAACGCATGGATGTCACCCTGCAAAAAGCCACCGAGCTCGGCGCAACCCGCATCAGCCCGGTGACTTGCGAGCGCAGCGTGGTGAGGCTGGATGAAGAACGCGCGGAACGCCGCCATGAACGCTGGAGCAGCATCCTGCATTCGGCGTGCGAACAATGCGGTCGTAATCGCATCCCGCAGCTTGAAGAATTACACAAGCTTGAACACGTTCTCAGCGCGCCACAATCAATTGACACAACGCGCATTGTGCTCGCGCCCGGAGGCACACATAACTTGCATGAGATTTCACCACCCACGCAGCTAAGCGTACTGATCGGACCCGAGGGTGGTTTAAGCGATGCAGAAATCGAGCGTGCTATCGCCTGCGGTTATACATCCGTCAGGCTCGGTACACGGATTTTACGCACTGAAACTGCAGGCCTGGCAATCCTTGCTGCTGCGCAAACTTTATGGGGCGATTTGGGTGGTGACCACTGAGCCGACGGCGCGGTTAATGTGTTTTGATACTGCCCATCCAGGCTTCAAGCTCCTGAATGTTGGGCATAAATACCTGTTCACCGCCAAGTAGCGCAGGCGTACCCAATAATGCACAAGCCTCAAGCGATTCTGGCCTGTCCGACGTTGTGAGTTGCGTCGGCATGATGGACTCAGTGTGGGGCATTCCCGCAAGCATGAGCGCGTAGTAAGGGCGTTTGGATGGATCAGTCACGCCATATAACACCGCTAAACGTACCCGTCCGGACAAAATTTCCACACTTTGACCACAAGCACGTTCAAGACTAAAAACTGGGACATGCACCCCGCGCCACTCGACCGTACCAATAAACGCACCGGCCTGCGCACGCAAGGACAGACTCGACACCTCAGCAACCATCGAGTAAGGCAGTAGCAGCGTCTTATCGTGGAGTGGCAAACGAATACCTAAAATCTTCGCCTGATTTATTGTATCGCTCATACCTCTGCACCCGCCTGCGTTGAATCGGCCTGAGAAACCTTCAAACCTTTACCTGCCAAAAATTCCGCCGGCAACCACGTCAGGAGCGTGCTTATCAATTCTTCTTCCGTATATGGTTTGCCCAAATAGCCATTCACGTCCATAGATTCGGCCTTTTCACGGTGCTTAGTCCCCGTACGCGAGGTAATCATCACCACTGGCAAATCATGCAGCATTGCATCATTGCGAATCGTGGCAAGTAGCTCAAAACCATCCATACGCGGCATTTCAATGTCCGACAAAACCACCGTTGGGCGGTGCTCATGCAGGTAGCTCAAGGCATCCACACCATCTTTGGCCGTGGCAACATCCAGGTCATAACGCCGCAAGATGCGCTCCGTGACCTTACGAATCGTGACCGAGTCATCCACCACCAAGACCAAGGGTCGCGCACTGACTGCTACATGCGTTGCGTCGCGAGTTTGCGCGGCCTGAGTATGAACAACTGCTTCTGCTAGACGGAAGATTTCCGCCACATCCAACACCAAAACGACACTGCCGTCACCCAGAAGACTGGCTCCGGCAAGTGCCGGCAGACGCGCCACGAATGGGCCAAGCGACTTAATAAAGAGCTGTTGCGAGCCAATCAGCGCATCCACCCACAAAGCCATACGACGCGAACCAATCCGCAAAATCAGAATTGGAGTCATACCATCGAGCAAGGCTGCGCTGCGATTGGGCAGACGCAGCAAGGCTGATAAATCCACCAGCGGGTAGAGTTCACCCTCATATTCAAAGCCTGGATGTTCAGCCTCCAGCGCCTTGACCAACTCACGCTGCGGCGCACGCACAATGGATTCAATGACCGCGTAAGGGAAAGCGAAGGCCTGACCCGCCGCACGCACCACAATACCCCGTGCAATCGCCTGGGTGAGTGGAATGTTGATGCGGAAATGCGCGCCCTTGTCGCTCTCGCTATTGACCTGAATATCTCCACCCACCTTGCGCAAGGAGTCGGCGACCGCATCCATGCCCACGCCTCGTCCTGCCACCATCGACACCGCGCTTGCGGTACTAACCCCGGAACGGAAGATAAGCTGCATGGCGGCTTGGTCATTTTCAGCCATTTGCGTGGTGAGATAGCCACCCTCTCTCGCCTTGCGGCGCAGGGCTTCAATGTTGATGCCTGCGCCGTCATCACTCAAATTCGCTAATAAATAACCACTATCGGTCGAGAGTTGCAGCTTGATTTTACCGACGACTGGCTTGCTCAGGCTTTCACGCCGGGCGGGTGATTCAATGCCGTGTGCCAATGAATTGCGCAACATATGCTCAAAGGCAGGCACGAGACTATTCAGCAAGCCACCTTCAATTTCGACATCTGCGCCTGCAATTTCAAGCTCAGCATGTTTGCCGAGTTCCATCGCAACCTGGCGCACCACACGCTTCAAGCGTGGAATGACGGTTGAAAAGCGCACTAGGCGTGCCTTCATCAGGTTGTCTTGCAGCACCTGACCCACACGCCCCTGCTGAATGAGCACCATCTCTGCATCACGCACGTCCACGGACAGGGCAGAGCGGATACTATCAATGTCCGCCAAGCTTTCCATCACCCCGCGCCCCAGTTCTTGCTGCACGGTAAAACGGTCGAATTCGAGCGGATCAAAGTCATCGGAAGACAGACCCGTTTCGTGCTGGAAACGCCACAACATCTGCGCTTCATTTTCAATTTCAACACGACGCAACTGTGCGTGTAAACGATCCAAGGTCTGCTCAAGTTCAACCAATTGCTGCGACAAACCGACAAACTTCTGACTCAGACGCACATGCTGAATCGCTGTTTCACCCGCAGAGGCCACCATTTGATCCAAAACATCGGCACGCAAACGCACCAGCTCAACACGCTCTGAAGGTACCACGGATTCGTCACGCTCTGTTTTCTCGTCTAGGCGCACAACCTCTTCGACCACAGGCGTAACCACAGAAGGAAGCGGGTTTGTCGGCTCAGTCGGCATCGCGGACAAAAAGCCACGATTAGCACGCAGGCCGGCCAACTGATCCATCAGCCCATATTCAGCCGGTATCGGTTGACGCAGATGCAACTGAGTCACCATGCCGTGCAGCCTATCGAATACGCGCTGCATCAAGCCTTGAATCGCCTGCGTGACCGGGTAGGTTTGTGCTTCAATGTCAGCAAACACGTCTTCAAGGGTGTGCGTCAACTCGCCCATATACATCAAGCCCGCCATGCGCGCACCACCCTTAAAGGTGTGCAAATGGCGCTGAATGGCTTGTTGATGTACCCGCTCATCGGGGGCCTGCTGCCATGCGGCAAGTGACTCGTCCAAGTGTTCGAGAAGTTCGCTGGCTTCTTCTATGAAGATTTCCAGCAACTCAGCATCCTGATCCGCTGGGCTGTCAAAGGCTGGCTCATGAGGCGGAATGACCGCTTCGACCGCTTCGACCGCTTCGACCGCTTCGACCGCTTCGACCGCTTC
>DYLI01000211.1 GCA_020722165.1 Halothiobacillus neapolitanus
GGGTAGCCCCAGACCCAGTGCAGCTCCGGCATGTTGTTGAAATTCATGCCATACATACTAAATACCATGGTCGGCACAGCCAGAATCGCACCCCAGCCGGCCAGTTTGCGCACCACAATGCCCTGACGGTTGGCACCTAAGGCAATATGCAGGTTCAGCACACCCATCTGCGATTCGCGCAAAAAATCCAGCCCGGCCAAAAGCTGGGCAACATGGTCGTGAACATCGCGAAAATAGGGGCGCATCACTTTGGACACATTTTTCCGATGCACCCCCGCCGTCAACGAGCGGGTCATTTCTTCCACAGGCAGCAGTGCCTGGCGCAAGCGCAAAATCGAACGCTTGAGCGCATACAGCTCAGTCAGAACTTTTTGCTCCCGTAGATCATTGGACACCACCTGACTTTCCAGAGCATCCAAATGCTCTTCAAACACCCCCCGCCACGGCATATAGTCATCCACGACTTCATCCATGACGGCATGCAGTGCGCTGCTCGTGTCACGTCCAAGGCGCATGGGCATGCGCTCAAAACGCTCCAGCGCGTTGAAGTTTCTGCAATACGTTCCAAGGTGGAGCAACAGGATCACCCGCCGATCCAAAAACACATGCAATTCACCCAAGGCAAAATCCTGTTCGCCTCCATGCGCCACCACAGGGGTCATTACCATGAAAAAACTGTCATGCTCAGTATCGTCGGCAACAGACTCATACAGTTCGAGTTTGGGACGCTGGGCGGCAAGATGCACATCTTCAATCACCAATTCATGCACATCGAACAGGCGTTGCACCTGCTCCAGCACAGGCGGGCTGGGCTGGAGTAGTTCTAGCCACAGAAACCCATTGGCTCGTGCCTGGACATCAGGAATCTGTGCTGCTGTGCACTCCACGCGCTCGCCATCGTGCGACCAGAACACGCAATTGACGATGGAATCGTCAAAATCACCCAAAGCATCGCCCATCAAAAGCACGTCTCACCTCCAACATCCACCATCAAGGCCTGCGCCAAGGCCGCATCCAGCACATGCAGACGCTCGTTGACGCGCACCATCAGCGCCCCGCAAGATGGCACGCGCTCTTCGATGCTGATACACGCCCCCGGCACCAGACCGCGTTCGGCCAGATAGCGCAATTCCTCCGGCTGGCGTTCAGACAAACGCGCCAGATGCAGACTAATTTGCAGCGGAGCATCCGACAAAGCACACAGACTGCGTGCCTCGTGCAAATCTTCATCCGGCGGCGGAATGGGCGAGCCATGCGGATCGCTGGCTGGCCGCCCCAACACCTCCCACATGCGATTCACCACGCGACTGGACACACAATGTTCCAGAATTTCGGCCTCCGCATCGACTTCATCCCAGGTCAAGCCCAGCACCTGCACCAGAAACTGCTCCACAATCCGATGCTTGCGGATGGTCTCCACCGCCACCCGCCGTCCTTCGACGGTGAGCGTCACGCCCTGATACGGTACATGCTCGATCAAGCCTTCGGCGGCCAGTTTTTTCATCATCCCCGTCACCGAAGGCGCCGACACGGCCAGCCGCTCGGCCAAAGCTGAGGTGTATACAGGCTGGGTCGGCTCGCCCGCCAGCTTGTAAATGGCTTTCAGGTAGTCCTGAAGCGCTCGTGTGCTCATAAAACAGCCTCGAAGTT
>DYLI01000212.1 GCA_020722165.1 Halothiobacillus neapolitanus
TATCCGCACCCGCCTCCAGATACGCAGTGTGAATACCGTGAATAATCTGCGGCTGACTCAACACCAGCAGGTCGTTATTCCCCTTGAGATCATGCCCCCAATCTTTAAAACGCTCGCCACGATACGCCGCCTCGTCCAACTTGTGACGCTGAATCATCGTGCCCATCGCGCCATCGAGAATGACGATGCGCTGTGCAAGGGCCTGATTTAGGGCGGAAATACGTTGGTCGCGGGCGGAAGTAGGCATACTAAAAACCAAGGAGACACGGCGAGTTAGGGCTAAGTATTCTAGCAGCCTGCGCTACTTGAAAGCTCTTGCAGTTGGGAAGGATTACAAATAGAAGGTTTTTCCATCCACCCCAACGCCCCCTGCCCTACCGCATAACCGCTGGCAAAGCAGGCACTGAGCAAATAGCCGCCGGTCGGCGCATCCCAATCGAGCATTTCCCCGGCGCAGAATACGCCGGGCTTGTGGCGCAGCATCAGGCGCTCGTCCAGCGCCGCCAAGCTCACGCCGCCCGCCGTGCTGATCGCCTCATCCATCGGGCGCATGGCTTGCAGGCGCACGGGCAGCGCTTTGATGCCTGCGGCAAGCTGCGTCGGGTCGTTGAATACGGATGCGGGTAGCAACTCGCGCAGCAAGGCGGCCTGGATGCCATGCAGCTTGAGTTTTCGGCGTAGATGTTCGGCCATGCTACGCGCACCACGTCCTTGAATTAGCGCGGATTTGACTGCTTCGGCACTGTGGTTGGGCAATAGATCAAGCGCAATCCACGCCTCGCCGCTCGCTTGTAGCGCAGCCCGCAAGACAGCGGATAGTGCGTAAATCGCACCGCCTTCCAAGCCGTAATCGGTCAGCATCAACTCGCCTTGCACGCGATGGGTCACGCCCTGCGCGTCGGTATGGCTTGCGACGACGGGCTTGATGGGCTGCCCGGCGTAGCGCGTTTTCAAAAAATCACTCCACACGCATTCAAAGCCGCAATTACTCGGCACAAGCGGCGCGACATCCACACCCTGCCGCTGCAACACGGGCACCCACGCGCCATCTGAACCCAGCCGCGCCCAGCTTCCACCGCCCAGGGCAAGCACCACAGCATCCGCCTCGATATGGCGTTCGCCTTCCGGCGTTTGGAAAACACACGCGCAGGATTCGTCCCAACCCAGCCAACGGTGACGCATGTGAAACTGTACGCCACTGGCGCGCAGACGATGCAGCCATGCACGCAATAGCGGCGCGGCCTTCATCTCAAGGGGAAACACGCGCCCGGAACTGCCGACAAAGCTTTCCACGCCCAAGCCCTGCATCCATGCCCGAATCCGTGGCGCACCAAATTCAGCCAGCAAGGGCACAAGCCAAGCCTGATCGTAACGCGCCACAAAAGCCTCAAACGGCTCGGCATGGGTAATGTTCAGCCCGCCTTTGCCCGCAATCAGAAACTTGCGCCCGGCGGAGGGCATGGCATCGAATATATCCACCTGCACGCCGCCTGCTGCCAGAACCTCGGCAGCCATCAAGCCCGCCGGGCCTGCGCCAATGACGATTACGTGCATGATTTAAAGAGCCAAAACCAATGCTTAGCCACAGAGTTCACAGAGGACACCGAGGATTCATGTTTACGCCAACGCTGGTTATC
>DYLI01000050.1 GCA_020722165.1 Halothiobacillus neapolitanus
CGCGTGGACGCGGCGGTTCGGCCAACGCCAGCTCAAGCACTTGGTCGATCCACTTCACGGGACGAATATCAAGCTTGGCTTTGACATTCTCCGGAATCTCGACAAGATCTTTACGGTTTTCCTCAGGAATCAACACCATACGGATACCACCACGGTGAGCCGCCAGGAGTTTTTCCTTCAGGCCACCAATTGGCATGACTTCACCACGCAAGGTAATTTCACCCGTCATGGCCACATCAGCGCGCACGGCAATCCCCGTCAAACTTGATACCAAGGCCGTACACATGGCAATGCCCGCGCTTGGTCCATCTTTTGGGGTCGCGCCATCGGGGACGTGAATATGAATATCGTGCTTTTCATGGAAATCCGGCGCGATACCCAAAGAAACTGCGCGCGAACGCACCACCGTCATCGCCGCCTGGATCGACTCCTGCATCACCTCACCTAGTTGGCCGGTAAAACTTAACTTGCCCTTGCCGGACATAATGGCCGATTCAATGGTCAACAGATCGCCACCAACTTCCGTCCACGCCAGACCATTGACCTGCCCCACCTGATTGGCTTCCTGCGCACGCTCAAAACTAAAACGCCGCACGCCCAGGTACTTGTCGAGGTTTTCTGGTGTGACTTCAATCGCGCCCTTGGCCTTCGCCTTGGGTGTGGACAAGAGTATTTCCTTCACCACTTTGCGGCCGATCTTCGAAATTTCACGTTCAAGATTGCGCACACCGGCTTCACGTGTGTAATAACGCACAATATCGCGCAACGCGGCTTCGTTCATTAGCAATTCATCTTCACGTAAACCATTATTTTTCATTTGCTTAGGCAACAAATAACGTTGAGCGATATTGACTTTTTCATCCTCGGTATAACCCGCAAGGCGAATGACTTCCATTCGATCCAACAACGGGCCAGGGATATTCAAGCTATTCGCCGTGGCAATAAACATGACCTCGGACAAATCAATCTCCACTTCCATGTAGTGATCGGCAAAACTGTGGTTTTGCTCAGGATCGAGCACTTCCAGCATGGCGGAAGACGGGTCGCCACGAGAATCATTCGACATTTTGTCGATTTCATCCAGCAAGATCAGTGGGTTTCTGGTGCCAGTTTTCGCTAGAGTTTGTACAATTTTGCCTGGCAACGAGCCAATATAAGTACGGCGATGCCCACGGATTTCCGCCTCGTCGCGCACACCACCAAGCGCAATGCGTGCAAATTTGCGATTAGTCGCCTTGGCAATGGACTGCCCGAGCGAAGTTTTGCCCACACCCGGCGGCCCGACCAGACATAAAATCGGTCCTTTGAGCGCCTTAACACGCTGCTGTACGGCAAGGTATTCCAGAATGCGCTCTTTAACGCGCTCCAAGCCGTAGTGATCGACATCCAGCACCTGTTCAGCAAGACTCAGATCATTGCGCACCTTGCTGCGCTTTTTCCACGGCACTTGCAGCATCCAGTCAAGATAATTGCGCACCACGGTGGATTCCGCCGACATGGGCGGCATCATCTTGAGCTTATTTAATTCTGCGCGAGCCTTCTCCAGCGCTTCCTTCGGCATTCCGGCGCTTTGAATGCGTTGCTCCAGCGACTCAAGTTCGCTGGGCGCAGCATCTTCCATCTCGCCCAATTCCTTCTGAATGGCCTTCATTTGCTCATTCAAGTAGTACTCGCGCTGGCTCTTTTCCATTTGCTGTTTGACACGGCCACGGATGCGCTTTTCGACCTGCAACAGCTCAACTTCGGCTTCGATGAGCGCCATCAACTGTTCCATACGCTCGGCGACAACCACCATTTCAAGGATGCGCTGCTTTTCCTCTAACTTGAGTGCCATATGCGCCGCAATGGTGTCGGCAAGACGCGAGGCATCGTCAATGCCTTCCAGCGAGCTTAGAATCTCCGGCGGAATTTTCTTATTGAGCTTAACGTACTGCTCGAATTGCCCGAGCAAAGTACGGCGATGCACATCCAAATCACGCTCATCGTCGAGCGTCTCTTCAACGATCGCGCTCACGCTTGCGGTGAAATAGGCTTCGCTCTGCGCCATATGCTCCACATGCACACGCTCGCTACCTTCGACCAGCACTTTGACTGTGCCATCGGGCAGTTTGAGCAGCTGCAAAATTTGCGACAACGTGCCTATGCCGTGCAAATCATCCAGCATGGGATCGTCAACATCCGCGCTTTTTTGCGCCACCAGCACAATTTGCTTGTTAGAGCGAACTGCGGCCTCCAGTGCCGCAATGGATTTTTCACGCCCGACAAACAGCGGGATGACCATGTGCGGGTAAACCACCACGTCACGTAACGGCAATACCGGAACATGCGCGGGTTCGTGGTTATCAATATTCGTCATTTCGACTTCAGAATGGGGCATTAGCGTGTCCTCAATGCAGCAAAACGCTGCTTAATGAGTTGGACATTAAGGGCGTGAAGTTTATGTTACAAGCACACCCACCCGATCAAAGTGGTTAAGCTACGAGGCCACACGTGTGACTTCTGGGCTTTCAAACACCAAAAACGGCTGACCCTCACCCTTGATGCTGGCCTCATCCACCACGACCTTTTGCAGGTTCGCAAGCGAGGGTAAGTCGTACATCGTATCCAGTAAGGTATGCTCCAAAATGGTACGCAGACCGCGCGCACCGGTCTTGCGCAACATGGCCTTGGTTGCCACGGCGTTCAGCGCTTCGGGGCGGAACTCAAGCAGCACGTCTTCCATGTCAAACAGTTTGGCGAACTGTTTGGTTAGTGCGTTCTTTGGCTCGGTCAAAATGCGCACCAGGGCTTTTTCATCCAACTCCTCAAGCACCGCCGTGACGGGCAAGCGCCCGACGATTTCAGGAATCAGACCATATTTGACCAAATCTTCGGCTTCAACGTCATTGAATAGCTGGCTCAAGGAACGTTTATCGTCTTTACTTTTCACGTCCGCCGCAAAGCCAATCCCGCCTTTTTCGGCGCGACGCTGCACGATTTTATCTAGTCCCTCGAAAGCGCCGCCGCAAATAAACAGAATGTTGGACGTATCCACATGCAAATAATCCTGCTGCGGGTGCTTGCGTCCACCGGACGGCGGCACGGCGGCCACCGTACCTTCAATCAGCTTGAGCAAAGCTTGTTGTACACCTTCGCCGGAGACATCACGGGTAATGGAGGGGTTGTCGCCCTTGCGCGTGATTTTGTCGATTTCATCGACAAAAATAATGCCTGTTTGCGCACGCTCAACGTTGTAATCGCATTTTTGCAGCAATTTATGCACGATGCTTTCCACGTCGTCACCGACATAACCGGCTTCGGTCAGCGTGGTGGCATCGGCAATGGCAAACGGCACATCCAAAATGCGCGCCAAAGTTTCGGCCAACAGCGTTTTGCCGGAACCTGTTGGACCAATCAGCAAAATATTACTCTTGCCCATTTCCACATCTTCTTCGCCCGTCTTGCCGCGCTTGTTGAACAAATCGAGGCGCTTGTAGTGGTTGTACACCGCAACGGCCAAGGCCTTTTTCGCCGCACCTTGGTCGATCACATACTCATCCAGAATGGCGCGAATTTCATGCGGTGTGGGTAATTTGCGCTCGCCAACCACAACCTCTTCCTGCAATTCTTCGCGCAAAATGTCATTACACAAATCCACACATTCGTCGCAGATGTACACCGAGGGCCCAGCGATCAACTTACGCACGGCATCCTGGCTCTTGCCACAAAACGAGCAGTGCAACTTGCTATCAAGCACGTCGTCATTCTTCTTAGCCATTAGGCGACCTCACAAAACGTCAATCTGGAACATTAATTCATTGGCTGCAACATGCTTGCTTTCTGCGCAAGATGCAAGCCCACAAAAAACATGAACAATAAAATAGCCCCCGCGATGCAAGCGCACGGCGGGGGCGGTAAAACATCGTTAACAAAACAAGCGCAAGCCAAGTGCTTTGATTACTAGCTCAAGACTCGCGGCGATTTAAAACTTTATCAATCAGACCATAGGCTTGAGCCATATCGGCATCCATAAAGTTGTCACGATCAGTATCCTGCTCAACACGCTCGACGGGTTGCCCGGTGTGGAAAGCCAGCAATTCATTCATGCGATTGCGGGTTTTAATGATTTCTTCAGCATGGATTTTGATGTCAGAAGCCTGACCACGAAAACCGCCCAAAGGCTGGTGAATCATCACGCGTGAATTCGGCAGGCAAAAACGCTTGCCCTTGGCACCGCCCGCCAGCAAAAACGCGCCCATGCTAGCCGCCTGACCAATACACAAGGTACTGACATCCGGCTTAATAAACTGCATGGTGTCGTAAATCGCCATGCCGGAGGTAATCACCCCGCCCGGCGAGTTGATGTACAGATGAATGTCCTTGTCCGGGCTTTCCGACTCCAAAAACAACAACTGCGCCACCACAAGGTTAGCCATGTGGTCTTCAATCTCGCCCACAATGAAAATCACCCGCTCCTTCAACAGACGCGAGTAAATGTCATATGCACGCTCGCCGCGCGCGCTTTGCTCCACCACCATGGGAACAAGTCCAGCGTAGGGTGCCATGTTGTCGGTGCTGCTACGGTACGCTGAGTTCATCGTGATTGCCTATGTTATTAAGTGGACAGGACGCTTATTGTGCGGGCTTAACCACATCCGCAAACGCAGTCGGAACATCCGCGACGCTGGCATTTTCCAACACAAAATCCACGACACGCTCTTCGGCCGCCATATCGCGCAGGTTTTGCATCAGATCAGCGCGGCTGCGGTAGTAAGCCTTCACTTCTTCCGGGTCTTCGTAGCTGGCAGCCAAGGTGTCCAACAAAGCATTCAAACGCTCAGGTTCGACACGCAGTTCGCTGGTTTTCACCAACTCAGACACCAACAAGCCGAGCTTCACGCGGCGCACCGCCTCGCCTTCAAACAGCTTCAATGGTAATTCGCCTTGTGGCGCGCCGCGCATTTGCTGGGTGAATTGCTCACGTACACGTGCCGATTCTTCCTGAACCAGAGCGTTTGGCACTGCGAAATCATTCGCCGCCAACAAGCCTTCCATCACTTGCAGCTTAAGCTTGCGCTTAATCGCCTGCTCCAATTCACGCGCCATGTTTTTGCGTACCTCGGCACGCAGAGCCGCAGCACCGCCTTCTTTCACGCCAAATGCAGCGCAAAACGCATCATCCAATTCAGGCAACACGGTTGCTTCGACGCTCTTGACGGTGATATCAAAACTGGCCGCTTTGCCGCGCAAATGTTCAGCGTGGTAATCATCCGGGAAGGTGACGGCAATCGTCTTGCTCTCGCCCGCCTTCATGCCAACGATAGGCGTTTCAAAATCCTTAAGCAGTGCGCCTTGACCCAAAATCAACGGCATATTTTCGCCTGTACCACCGTCAAAGGCTTCGCCGTTGATGCTGCCCTTGAAATCCACAGTCACGCGATCCCCGTCCGCCGCTGCGCGCTCAACCACGGCAAAGGTGGCGCGTTGCTTGCGCAGATTGTCAATCATCGTATCCACATCGGCATCACTGATTTCAGTTTGCGGACGTTCGATTTTGATTTCGCTCATCGCCGCCAAGGTGATTTCAGGATACACCTCGACTTCGGCCACATAACGCAAGCCTTCTTCGCCTTCGGGCAGCTTGAACTCGGTGATATTCGGCGCGCCTGCGGGGTTCAAAGCCTGCTGCTGCACTGCTTCGCCATAGGTGCTTTGCACAAGATTATCCAGCGCTTCTTCGCGGGCTTGAGGCAAATAACGCTGGCGGATGACCTGCGCGGGTACCTTGCCGGGGCGGAAACCATCAACGCGCGCACGGCGACCAATTTCTTTCAAGCGCAATTCAGTGGCTTCATCCAGGCGAGCCGCCGGAACATGAATCGACAAACGGCGCAGTAGGCCTTCCGCAGTTTCCAAAGTAACGATCACGTCAAACACCCCAAAAGTTCATCATCACAGATAGAAAAAACCCAACACCATACACACGGCGTTGGGGTAAGAATATGGTGCGAAAGGGGGGACTCGAACCCCCACGCCAAAGGCGCTGGAACCTAAATCCAGTGCGTCTACCAATTCCGCCACTTTCGCAAAAAACATCCAACATCACACCATAAAAAGGTGTTACGGCTTCATAGAGCGCGGCACGATAGCACAGTTTCCTCGAAACCGTAAGATTTGACGTGAGCCGATGTGTAAGCGTATTTCATGAAACGCTAATGATTTTCCTACGCTTCAACTTAGACTAGCGTTTAATTTATCAATTGCTTCATACCGCCATGACCCCTCCTATCCGCGCTCAGCTCGATTGTGTGATTGCCCGCGTGTCCCAAGCCCTGATTGGCAAGCAGGATCGCATCCGCCTTGCGCTTACCGCCCTCTTGGCCGGTGGTCATGTACTGCTCGAAGACATCCCCGGCGTAGGTAAAACCACGCTGGCGACGGCATTGGCGCACACACTGGGTTTGCAGGCAAACCGGGTGCAATTTACCAGCGACCTGTTACCCGCCGACCTGATAGGTGCGTCGATTTATCAACCCGCCAGCAGTAGCTTCCGCTTTCAGCCGGGGCCGATTTTTGCCCAAGTATTGCTTGCCGATGAAATCAACCGTGCCAGCCCGAAAGCGCAGAGTGCGTTGCTTGAAGCGATGGAAGAACACCAGGTGAGTGTAGACGGCGTAACCCACCCGCTGCCGCAGCCTTTTTTCGTCATTGCCACGCAGAATCCCATGGAACAGCATGGTGTTTACCCCCTGCCTGAATCCCAGCTGGATCGTTTTTTATTCCGCCTCTCGTTGGGCTACCCCGACCGTCGCGCCGAAAGTCTGATGCTTGCTCAAGGCAGCACCCGCCCGCTGGCGCAAGCGCTTGCGCCTTGTTTGAGTGTCGAGCAGGTGCTGCATTTGCGCGCGCAGGTCAACCTCGTCCATGCCAGCCCTGCTGTGATTAATTATCTACTCGACCTGCTTGCCGCCAGCCGACAGCACGGCATTTTTGTACATGGTCTTTCGCCGCGCGCCGGACTCGGCTGGTTGAATGCGGCGCGGGCTTGGGCTTTGCTGCATGGTCGCTCGCATGTCGAACCAGAAGACCTGCGCCAACTCGCGCCGCATATCAGCGGCCACCGCTTGAGCTTTGCCGACCCCATCCTTGCGCAGGCGCATGTAAGCCCTGCGCACTGGCTGCTAGAGCGGATCCCACCTGCCGAACACGTCGCATGAAAACCTTGCGCATTGAACCGCTTGCCCCGCCATTTTTGGCTCTGATCGTGGTTTTGCTTTTCGGTGCGGCGCAATACGCCAACAACCTTGGCTTTTTCTTCGCCTTTTGGCTCAGCGCACTCGCCGTCGGCAGCTTGATTGGTCTGCGCAGCCGCCTTGATCGGGTACAAGCGCAGGTACGGCACATCGACTCCGGCTTTGCCAACACGACCCTTGCAGTCCAGCTTGAGCTGTACGAGGCGCAAGGCTTGTGGTTAAGCATGAGCCCTGCTTCCAAAGATAACGACCTCATCCCGCCCGCCACCCATATCACCCAAACAAGCCAAACCATCACCCTGCCACCCCGCTCGCGTGGCGTGCATCCTGTGGGTAGCTTTCGACTGGTCACCCGCGACCATATCGGCCTGTTGCGCGCCGAGCGCGCCCTATCTCTTGCGGGCAAGTATTGGGTTTACCCCGCACCGCAGGGCGAGCGCCCACTCCCCGTTATGGCTCATCCCGATACACGCGAAGGACAGGATGATTTTCACGGCCTACGCGCCTACCAAGCCGGAGACAGCCCGGCGCGTATCCACTGGAAATCGTTGGCCAAATCCAGCCCGCAGCAACCCATGCTACGGGTCAAACAATTCGGCAGCGACACCTCGGCAGAGCCCACACCGCACGTGCTGAATGAGGCTTTGCTGCTTGATTTGCCTCTGGAAGCCCGCTTATCGCAACTTGCCGCGTGGATTTTACACTGCGAACACCAAGGTGAGCCCTATGCCTTGCGCCTGCTTAATCGTGCAGCAACCCCAGCGGGACTAGGCGAAAGCCACCGCCTGCATTGCCTACGACTTTTGGCGGAAGCCACATGACCATCTTGCGCAAAAAGCCCCCCTTGCCCGCGCTTTCCCCTGCCATGCGTTTACGCGTTTTGTGGGTCATCGGCATCATCGTGTTGCCGCATGTGCTGTTTCAGCCGCCGCCAATTAGCGTGTGGATTGCACTCGGCTTTGGCTGGCAGGCACTACATTTAACCCAACGCCTGCCCGCACCGCCGCTTTGGCTGTTGATACTTTTGAGCTTTGGCGGTATGGCGTTGGTCTTCGCCACGCAAAGCACGCTAATCGGGCGCGACGGCGGGGTGAGTTTTATCCTCATGCTCACTACCCTCAAACTACTGGAAGCACGCAATTTGCGCGATGCGCGCATCGTCACCCTGCTTGGCGCATTCCTTCTATTCACCCTTTTCCTCTTCAACCAAAGCCCGCTGGCTGCACTGTGGTCACTGGCCAGTTTCGCCCTACTTATCAGCCTGCTCAACGAGCTCAGCCACAACGCCGAGCCGCAGCCAATGGCCACCAGCGTCAAATCCAGCCTTATTCCGCTGGCCTACAGCCTGCCTTTGGCACTCGTACTGTTTGTCATCGTCCCTCGCCCCAACGCACCGTTGTTTGGCCTGCCGCAAACCACCCAAGCCAGCACCGGCTTATCCGATGAACTTGCGCCGGGTACGATTAGCCAACTTTCGCGCTCGCCCGAACTCGCCTTCCGTGCCACCTTTGCAGACACCGAACCCGCACAAAATCAGCTTTACTGGCGTGGCCCGGTGTTTTGGGGCTACAACGGCCAAAGCTGGGATCGCCTACCGCCCGAATTTGCCCTGCAAAGCGCAGAACAAAAACAGCAGAGCCTCCTGCCGCATGGCGAAGCATTGCGCTACAGCCTGATGCTTGAACCCACACACAGCAACATCCTGCCCGCACTGGATCGCCCGCTAAATGCACCGAGCGGCGCGCATCAACTTAATGACCACAGCTTGCGTTTCCTGCGCCAAATCGACACACGTCAACTGATTGAACTCACCAGCGAGCCGAACGCCAAGCTCGACCTGACGCTACCCGAACGCCTACGCAAACTCGCCTTGCAACTGCCCGCCGCCGACAACCCGCTCCTGCAAGACCTGGGTGCAAGCTGGCGAAATCTGCCAGCGCAAGCGCGCATTCAACGTGGCCTCGAACACTTCAAAAACGAATCCTTTAGCTACACCCTCGAACCGCCCATTCTGCAAGAGCAAGATGGCATGGATGATTTCCTGTTCAACACCCGCGCCGGTTTTTGTGAGCACTACGCCACCAGCTTCGTATTGCTCATGCGCGCCGCAGGCCTGCCTGCCCGCGTCGTCACCGGCTACTTGGGCGGCGAGCGTCACCCCGATGGTTACTGGATCGTGCGCCAAGGCGATGCCCATGCGTGGGCGGAAGTCTGGTTGGATGGCCAAGGTTGGGTGCGCACCGACCCCACCGCCAGCGTCGCCCCGGAGCGCATTGCGGGCGGCGCGGCAGCCGCTGTTCCCGCCAACGCCGCCCAACTTCCCGCCGCCTTGCGCCGCGATTTCGGTTTTCTGCATCAGGCTCGCCTGCGCTGGGATGGCTTCGATAACCGCTGGAATCGCTGGGTACTGGGCTTTGATGCCAGCGACCAGAAAAATTTATTGCAGGCCTTGGGCTGGGTGGGTAATCAAAACCTCAAGCTCTGGGGGCTGGTTGGCCTAAGCCTTGTGCTCAGCCTTATCGCCATCAAGCTTTTTCAACGCTGGCGCGCACAACCCAAACTGAGCCCACAACAGCGCCTTTGGCACGCGTTTTTACAACAATTACGCCACCTTGGCGTTGAAATTATCCCCACAGAAGCCCCTCGCGCCCTATTGCAACGCCTGCACAGACAGCGTGCGGAGATTGCGCCCCTAGCCGCCGAGTTCATCGAACATTACTTACAGTGGTGTTACGCGGCTGCATCCCCTGACGCACACACCAAGGCCAGACAGACTCTGGTTCAGCTCACAAAACAAGCCAAAGCATAAACCCACGCTAATGCAGCATAAAAACATGCAAAGCGCAGATTTTGAACCAAAGGGTATGATTCAAACTCAGTTACATGACCTAACGGGCAGCTGCAACACTTACAGCCACGCCGCGCCAAGGCCAATCCCCAATAGTCATCCCCGAGGCAACCCCATGATGCAGCTTCTTAAAAACCTCTGGTTCCGCGACACCAGCGAAACCGCGCCCTACATCAACGAAGTCGCCGTGCGCATTCGCGCCGGCATCCTGCTCATTATTCCTTTGTATATGACCCTGACCCTGATCGACGCGATTTGGGGCATGCGCTGGATTGTGGACGGCAACTCGCTCACCGATACGTTTGATACCGACTTTGACGGCCACACCATCTACGCCGCGCAAGTGATTAAGCGTACATGGGAATACACTGCGCAAACCTGGGTACTGTTCTACGGCCTGTTTGAAATGCTGGCGGGCATGAGCGTCATCACCTCACGCCTCTCGCCCACCATCCTGATTTCCACTTTTCTTGCACGCAAAACCGCCCCCGTATGGAAACCGCTTGCACCCAAGCGTTTCGCCTGGACCATTGGCGCCATCCTGATTAGCGTATGCCTCGTATTCTTCAATCCCGTACCTGTGGCTGATTTCGTGAACGGCCTGGCCGGAAAGCCGTTGTTACCCGATACCGTGAGCTTTATGCCTTACTGGATTCCGCTAATTCTGGTCTGGGTCTGCCTAGGCTTCATGTGGATGGAAAGCGTGCTCGGCTTCTGCGTCGGCTGCAAGCTTCACGCCCTCTTCGTCAAACTCGGTTTCATTAAAGAAGAATGCGCAGCCTGCAATAACATCGACTGGGATGAA
>DYLI01000213.1 GCA_020722165.1 Halothiobacillus neapolitanus
CGCAACTTGGTAATGGTGCGGCTTTGCGATGTTGCCAACAGCTTGCAAACCACGCGACCGCTTGCGAGTTGCTGGCGCAAGCTCTCCGCTGCCTCATCCTCGCCCACCAAGGCCGCCAAGGTCGCACCTGCACCCAAGGCCGTCACATTCAGCGCCACGTTGCCCGCCCCGCCGACGCGCAATTCATCGCTTTGCACCCGCACCACCGGCACCGGCGCTTCCGGCGATATGCGCGAGGTTGCGCCATGCCAATAGCGGTCGAGCATGACATCGCCAGCCACCAAAACATGCGCGCGGGAAAAATCGGGGAGATCAAAAAGCATAATAATGTGCGGGTGAATGTGGATAGAGTGAATACTGCGCGTTAAGCTGTCGGCCATTCTAATCGAAGGGAACACAACGTGTCCTTTATTGCACAACACATCCAACAGCACCAAGCCGCCATAGACGCACTCAGCGCGCTGGAAAGCACGATTCAAGCCCACGGCGAACTGCTGATTGCCGCCCTGCGTGCGGGGGGAAAAATCCTCGTCTGCGGCAATGGCGGCAGCGCGGCGGATGCGCAACACCTAGCGGCTGAACTGGTCGGACGCTTTGGTCATGCCCGGCGTGGCCTACCTGCGATAGCGCTGACCACCGACAGCTCGGCGCTCACTTCCATCGGCAATGACTTTGGCTTTGATGCCGTGTTTGCCCGCCAGGTCGAAGCGCTCGCCCGCCCCGGTGACGTGCTGATCGGTATTTCCACCTCCGGCAATAGCCGTAATGTGATTGCGGCTATCAACACCGCCACTCCACTCGGCGTGACCACGCTGGGCTTGCTCGGCGGCACAGGTGGTGCGCTCAAAACCCTGCTCGATCACGCGCTGATTGCGCCATCCTCAGATACTCCACGCATCCAGGAATGCCATATCCTGATTGCGCATATCTGGTGTGCCATGATTGACGACGCCTTTAAGGATGCCGCATGAAGCCGTGCAGCAAGCTCGTCATCCTCGACCGCGATGGGGTGATTAACCAGGACTCGGACGATTTCATCAAATCCGTGGACGAATGGATGCCCTTGCCCGGAAGTCTGGAAGCCATGGCGCGCTTGACGCAAGCCGGATGGACAATCGCGGTCGCCACCAATCAATCCGGCCTCGCGCGCGGCCTGTACGACGAGGCCGCACTGCACGCCATGCACGCCAAGATGCGTGATTTACTGGCCGCGCACGGCGGTCGCGTGGACTACCTCGTGTATTGCCCGCATGGGCCGAATGAAGCAAGCACCTGCCGCAAGCCGCTACCGGGCATGTACGAGGAAATCGCAGCACACTTTGCCTGCTCACTACAAGGCGTTCCCGTGATTGGCGACAGCCTGCGCGATCTGCAAGCCGCCGTCGCGGTCGATGCCCGCCCGATTCTGGTGCGCACTGGCAAGGGCGAGCGCACTCTTGCCACAGGTGAGATACCGGTAGCGACTCCGGTGTTTGATAATCTTGCAGCAGCAGTTGATGAGCTTTTGCAGTCTTGAATTTTTGTGCATACAATAATCGCATGAACATCCTGTTCGACCCCGCCAAAGAAGCTGCCAATCTTGCCAAACATGGCGTATCCCTGGCGCTGGCAAGTGAAATGGAGTGGGA
>DYLI01000214.1 GCA_020722165.1 Halothiobacillus neapolitanus
CGCGCAAATGACTCAGCTCAAGGCTTTGAATGTCCACGCCATCCAGCAGAATGCGCCCCTGACTTGGCTCATAAAAACGCGTCAATAGATTGAGCAAGGTGCTTTTACCGCTGCCGGACTGCCCAACAATCGCCACGGTACTGCCCGCAGGAACATCCAGGTCAATGCCATGCAGCACCGAGGGAGCATCATCCTTGGCGGACGCAGCACGATAACTGAAGCCGATCTGTTCAAACTGCACCCGCCGCCCCGGCTGTTGCGTTGGCGACAGCACCCCGCTGGCGGTATTGCGCTCTTCGGACTCGTCTAGCGTCTGGAAAAGCTGCTCGCTAGCGGCAATACCTTTTTGCAGCATGGCGTTCAGATTGGTCAGGCGCTTGATCGGCGCAAGAATCATCGCCAGTGCGGTCAAAAAGGAAATAAAGGTACCGACGCTAAGCTCTTGCAAACGCTCGCCGCTGGTCGCAAAAGCCACCACCGCCGCCACGGATAGCGCGACCAACAACTGCACGAACGGCGTGGAAGTGGCACTGACCGCTTCCATTTTCATCACCGCCACGCGGTTGCGCTCGTTGACCTCGGCAAACCGTGCCTGCTCATAGGCCTCGCCGCCGTAGAGCTTGACCAGTTTGTGACCGCCGACCACCTCATCGGATACCTGCGCCAGCTCGCCGACCGAGGTTTGAATGCGGTGGCTGTAACGGCGGAAGTGGCGGCTAATCAGGCTGACCAATAGCCCCACAATCGGTGCCAACACCAGAATGAACAACGCGAGCTGCGGCGAAAGCCAGAACATCCACGCCAACAAGCCAATGACTGACAAGCCATCGCGCACCAGCACGGTCAGCGCTTCGGTTGCGGCGGCAGCCACCTGTTCCACGGTATAAGTCAAACGCGCCAGTAAGTCGCCGGATTGCGCATGGTCAAAAAATCGGCTGGGCAAACGCATGAATTTTTCAAACACCTGCTGGCGCAAGGCGGAAATCACCTGCCGCGCCACCCAGGTCATGCCGTATTTGGCGGCAAACTCACTGATCCCGCGCACCAGAAAAATACCGATAATCGCCCACGGAATCCAAGCGCTCACCGCCACGTCACGCGCTACAAAGCTGCCATCCAGCAAGGGTTTAATCAGTGCAGCAAAAGCCACATCCGTCAGCGACGCGCCAATCATGCCAATAATGGCAATGGCAAATACAGCACGATGCGGACGCACATAACCCAGCAGTCGGCGGTAAGTGTCCAAGCCGCTTACTGTTGATGAAGACGTTGGCTCACTCATTTTTGCGCGCTAGGAACGGTCGCAAGACCAATGTGCAGCAAGCCAGCAGCTTTGGCTGCGTCCAACGCCTTGACCACAGCCAGGTGCCGGGCTTGGTCGTGAGCACGTATCAGCAGCACAGTCTCATCAGTGCGCCCTGGAAGCTCATTTAGGCGAAATTCAAGTTGCTCAGGGTCGACTGCTTCGCCGTTCAAAGCGTAGTGACCCTCACCATCAATCTCAATCGTCCAATCCTTGCTCTGATCTTGTGAAGATTCACCATGCTCAGCTTTCGGTAAGTCCACTTTCAAACGCTGCGCTTGGGTAAAGTTCGCCGTGAGCATGAAAAAAATCAGCAACA
>DYLI01000051.1 GCA_020722165.1 Halothiobacillus neapolitanus
CACTACGTTCGGGACGTAGGGGTCGTAGGTTCGAATCCTATCACTCCGACCATCATTCTCAGTGCTACGGCCTTCTATTAAGCCGTACGCAACAAATCCCGCAAACCTTGCGTATCCAGCACCGGCAATCCCAAGGCTTGCGCCTTGGTCAACTTGCTGCCTGCTGCTTCGCCTGCAATCACGGCGGTGGTTTTCTTCGATACGCTATCGTTCACTTTTGCGCCCAAGGCTTCCAGTGCGGCTTTGGTTTCTTCACGACTCATGCCGTCCAGGGTGCCAGTAATCACATAGGATTTGCCTGCCAGCGGTTGAGCTGCGGTGTTTTGCGTGGGTGCATCCCAATGTACGCCCGCTGCCAGCAGTCCGTTAATCACATCCACGTTGTGCGCTTCGGCAAAAAAACCAGCAATGTGCGCGGCGACGGTGATACCGACATCGGGCACGGCCTGCAAACGCGGGAAACGGTCTTTTTTGCGCTCCAATTGCGCTGTAAGCAGATCAGCCGCTGCCGCCTCACGCAGCGCATCCAACGAACCGAAATGCCGCGCCAGCGCTTGCGCGGTGCTTTCCCCCACTTCGGCAATACCAAGCGCGAACAGGAAGCGAGCCAAGGTGGTGGATTTGGATTTTTCTATGGCATCAAGCAGATTTTGCGCGGATTTCTGCGCCATGCGATCCAGTGCCGCCACGTCTTCCAGTCGCAGGCGGTAGAGATCATCCAGCCGTTTGACCAAACCTGCTTCGTCCAACTGAGCAATGATTTTTTCGCCCAAGCCATCAATATCCATGGCGCGCCGGGCGGCAAAATGGCGAATGGCCTCGCGGCGCTGGGCGGGGCAATACAGGCCGCCCGTGCAACGCGCAACCGCTTCGCCTTCAACCTGCTCGACATGCGAACCACATACCGGGCAGGTTGAAGGTGCAACAATTTCAAGCGCACCCGGTGGGCGACGCGCCGCCACGCTGCCGACAATTTCCGGAATCACATCCCCGGCGCGGCGCACGATGACCACATCACCCACGCGCACGTCCTTCTGCCGAATCATATCCATATTGTGCAAGCTGGCATTGCTCACCACCACCCCTCCGACATGCACCGGTTTAAGGCGGGCGACCGGGGTGAGCGCGCCAGTGCGCCCAACCTGCCAGTCCACGCCAAGCAGTTCAGTCAACTCTTCTTCGGGTGGAAACTTGAACGCCACCGCCCAACGTGGAGCGCGTGAGACAAAACCTAAGCTTTGCTGATCGGCCAGCCGATTCACTTTGAATACTGCGCCGTCGATGTCGTAATCCAGGCTATCGCGCAGGCCAAGAATCTTGGCGGCATACTCTTGCGCACCTACCGCGCCTTGCACCACGGCGTTGAGTGGGTTGACCGGCAAGCCAAACGTCCGCAACAGAGCCAGCATGTCGCTGTGCGTTTGCGGCAACTCTAGGCCTTCAATCGCCCCCCAGCCGTAGGCGAAAAAGCTCAAGGGGCGCGTGGCGGTGATACGCGAGTCAAGCTGGCGCAAACTGCCCGCAGCGGCATTACGCGGATTGGCAAAGGTTTTTTCACCGGACCGATCAAGACCTGCATTCAACGCCGCGAGCCCGCTGCGCGGCATGAACACTTCGCCACGCACCTCCATCACCGGCGGCACTGTCTCACCCAGCAAACGCAGCGGAATCGCGCGCACGGTGCGCACATTGGCGGTTACATCCTCGCCGCGCTCACCATCGCCGCGTGTAGCTGCGCGCAGCAAAACGCCATGCTCGTAGCGCAAGCTAATCGCCAGGCCGTCGATTTTGGCCTCGGCGTTGTACTCAACGCTGCCCACACCCAGTCGCTCGCGCACGCGCCGATCAAACTCGCTGAGCTCTCCGGCATCCATCGCGTTATCCAGCGAAAGCATGGGTACACTGTGCACTACGCTGGCAAAGGCGGTCAGCGGCGCACCACCGACACGTTGCGTGGGCGAATCCGGGGTTTTCCACTCGGGATGCTCAGCCTCAATCGCCCGCAGCTCACGCATAAGACGGTCGTATTCGGCATCCGGAATGCTGGGCGCGTCCAACACATAATAGGCATGGTCATGCGCCGCGATTTCACGGCGCAGTTGTTGCAAGCGGGTTTGAGTCATGCTGGCGCTAAAGTGATGGCAAATCCGAGAGCACTGTTTCAATGGGTTCATCCTGCTCCGCACGCGCGCCAGGCAGAATCAAATCGCCACCAAAGTTCATACGCCACTCCATGTCGCGACGTGAGTCGCATTGACGCAAGGCTTCTTCGCGGCTAATCAAACCCTGCTGGAACAGGTCGAACAAGGCTTGATCGAAGGTCTGCATGCCCGCGACACCGCCCTTTTTCATAATCTCAGGAATCTCATCCACCCGCCCACGGCGAATCAAATCGCTGATGTAACCGGAGTTGAGCAGAATTTCATTCGCCGGCAAACGGCGGCCATCCACCCCCATGACCAGGCGTTGCGAAACAATCGCCACCAAGGTGAGGGAAAGATCCATGAGCACCTGGTCGCGCGCTTCGGGCGGAAAGAAGCGCAAAATACGATCCAACGCCTGACTGCTGTTGGTTGAGTGCAGGGTGGTAACGCACAAATGCCCGGTGTCGGCGAAGGCAATCGCGTGGTTCATGGTTTCCTTATCACGCACCTCACCGATCATGATGACATCCGGCGCCTCGCGCATGGCTTCTTTTAGTGCTGCCGCGTACGAGTGCGTGTCCACGCCGACTTCACGCTGATTGACAATAGATTTTTGATGGCCGAAGGCGAACTCCATCGGGTCTTCAATAGTGAGCACATGACCCGACATCGTTTTAATGCGGTAATCCAGCATCGTCGCCAAAGTTGAGGACTTACCCGAACCCGTCGCCCCAACCACCAAAATCAAACCGTGCTTTTCCATCACCAAATCGCGCAAGTCGAGGGGCAGACGCAACTCTTCAAATGAAGGAATTTTTTCTTTGATATGGCGAATGACCAAAGAGACTTCGCCGCGCTGCACAAACACATTCACCCGATAGCGCCCGCGCCCATCCAGGGACATGGCAAGATTCAGCTCCAAATCGCGCTCAAAACGGGCAACCTGATCCGAGCTTAATAGCGGGTAAATCATCTCCTTCACGGCACCAGGCTGGATTTTTTCCTGGCCAATCGGACGCAACTCGCCTTCAATTTTCACCTGTGGCGGCGCGCCGACAGTGAAAAACAAATCCGATCCGCCACGCTCGGAGAGCAAACGCAGATAGGGATCCAGGGTTTGGTTTGTAGCCATCATTGTTACCTCAACATCATCCCGCCACCGTGAGCCGTGTCGTCTTCACGTATTTCCATACTATCGGTTTCGCCGAGCAAATCACGCGTACGTGCCCGCTTACTATTCAGCTTGATCGCAATACGCAGATCGTTGACCGAGTCGGCATTGCGCAAGCCTTCTTCAAAGCTGATTTGACCGCTTTCGTACAAATCAAACAAATGCTGGTCAAAGGTTTGCATGCCGTGTTCACGCGAGCGTTTGATGAGATCTTTCATCTCATGCACCTTGCCCTCGAAAATCAAATCGGCCATCAGCGGGGTGTTAATCAGAATTTCCACCGCAGGCACACGGCCATTGCCATCTTCGCGGCGCACCAAACGCTGTGAAATGACGGCTTTAAGATTAAGCGACAAATCCATCAGTAACTGATGACGTCGCTCGTCAGGGAAAAAGTTGATGATGCGGTCAAGCGCCTGGTTGGTGTTGTTGGCGTGCAAAGTCGTGAGGCACAAATGTCCCGTCTCGGCAAAGGCAATGGCGTGGTTCATGGTCTCGCGGTCGCGCACTTCGCCAATCAAAATCACATCCGGCGCTTGGCGCAGGGTGTTTTTCAGCGCGACTTCATAGCTTTCGGTGTCCACGCCCACTTCGCGCTGCGTGATGATGCACTTATCGTGCTGGTGTACAAACTCAATCGGGTCTTCAATGGTGACAATATGGCCCTGCGAGTTGGCGTTACGATAACCCACCATCGCCGCCAGCGAGCTGGACTTACCCGAACTGGTCGCACCGACAAAAATAATCAACCCGCGCTTGGTCATCGACAATTCGCGTAAATTCGGTGGCAAACGCAGCTCTTCAAAGCTCGGAATATCGTGGCGAATCAGGCGCAACACCATACCCACCGAGCCACGCTGGTTAAACGCATTCACACGGAAACGCGCAATGCCCGGCAAGGCAATGGCGAAGTTAATTTCACGATGCTGCTCGAACTCAGATAATTGCTTATCGTTCATGATCGCACGGGTCAGAACTTCGCTGTGCGTCTGCGACAAGGCTTGCGTAGTCAAGGGCGTGATTAAGCCATTCAACTTGACGCTGGGTGGCGCGCCCTCGGTCACAAAAAGATCAGACGCATTGAGCTCAATCACCCGCCGCAACAGGTCTTGGACATAGCTAATCGCTTGATTGTTATCCATATACTGACTCCCTGAAAATTGTCTTAAACGAACAACCCGGCCTTAGCCAAAGTCGGCCTTGTTCATCGCCGCAGTACGCGCCGACTCCCGCGTGATTACATTACGCGCCAGCAGCTCTTTAAGGTTTTGGTCTAGGGTCTGCATTCCCATCGCCTGCCCGGTCTGAATGGCAGAATACATCTGGGCAATCTTTCCTTCACGAATCAGGTTACGAATCGCCGGTGTGCCGATCATGATCTCGTGCGCTGCAATACGCCCGCCGCCAACTTTTTTCAGCAGCGTCTGCGAAATCACCGCGCGCAGAGACTCGGACAACATGGAGCGCACCATCTCTTTTTCCGCCGCCGGGAACACGTCCACGATACGGTCAATGGTTTTGGCGGCGCTACTGGTGTGCAATGTTCCAAACACCAAGTGACCGGTTTCCGCCCCGGTCAGCGCCAAGCGAATGGTTTCCAGGTCACGCATTTCGCCCACCAAAATAACATCCGGGTCTTCACGCAGCGCCGAGCGTAGCGCATTGTTGAAACTATGCGTATCACGATGCACTTCACGCTGGTTAATCAGCGCCTTCTTGCTCTGGTGAACGAATTCAATCGGATCTTCAATGGTCAAAACATGCGAATAATCTTTCTCGTTGATGTAGTTAATCATCGCCGCAAGGGTGGTGGATTTACCCGAACCGGTCGGCCCGGTGACCAGCACAATACCGCGTGGCTGTTCAGAGATTTCCTTGAAAATTTTCGGCGCACCCAATTCTTCGAGCGTTAAAACCTTGCTTGGAATGGTACGCATCACCACACCCGCACCACGGTTCTGCACGTAGGCATTGACACGAAAACGCGCCAAACTGGGAATTTCAAACGAAAAATCCGTTTCTAAATTATCTTCATAGTCCTTGCGCTGTTTGTCGTTCATGATGTCGTACACCATGGCATGTACGTCTTGATGCGACAACGCGGGGGCATTGATACGGCGAATATCACCATCCACACGAATCATCGGGGGCTCACCTGCGGATAAGTGCAAGTCCGACGCGCCATTCTTTACCGAAAAAGCCAATAAGGTTTCAATATCCACACAACACCCCGACAATGAACAGCTATGATCGATCCAAAAACATGGGATGAAGGTACTGCCCCAAACAGCTTTGCGCAAGCTGACAGCGCGCAAAATCCAACACTCGCGGCCGCTTTGTGTACGCGTATCGAGCATATTGTGCAGCGCATCGCCACAGTGCGCAGCGGTGCCAATGCCACACAAGAGACGCACATCCTCGCGGTTAGCAAAACTGTTAACGCTGAAAATATGCGCGCCGCCTTCGCCTGCGGCCAACGCGCTTTTGGCGAAAGCTACTTGCAAGACGCGCTCCTCAAGCAAGAAGCTCTGAATGATCTTGGCATTGAATGGCACTTCATCGGCCCGGTGCAAGCCAATAAAACGCGCCCGATTGCCGAGCATTTTGCCTGGGTACACAGCGTTGACCGCCTGCGCATTGCCGAACGCTTAAGCCAGCAGCGCCCCGCCGAACTGCCCGCGCTGAATATCTGTATCCAGGTGAATATCGACCGCGAAGCGAGTAAATCTGGTGTCCTGCCCGAAGACCTATCTGCGCTCGCCCACCGCATTGCCACCTTGCCACGCTTACGTTTGCGCGGCCTCATGGCCATCCCGCGCCCGACCGATCATCATGAGGCACAGGCCGATAGCTTTCGCCGGGTGCGTGAATTGCAGGAAAGCCTGTGCCGCGAGGGGCTCGCACTCGACACCCTCTCCATGGGCATGTCGGATGACCTTGAAGCCGCCGTGGCTCAGGGTGCAACATGGGTGCGTATTGGTACGGCTATTTTTGGCACGCGCCCGTCATCCGACTAGAATCAGACCATCCACAATCACCGAGGGCTTCCAAAATGAATCCTTTCATCAGCTTTATCGGCGGCGGCAATATGGCTCGCGCCCTGACCAGCGGACTGTTGCGCAATAACCATCCTGCCGAGCGCCTCTGCGTCTCCGACCCCAATATCGAAGCACGCGAGCTTTTCGCTGCCCAAGGTGTCTGCGTGCTCAGCGACAACGTGCAGGCCGTGCAACAAGCCAACATCATCGTGCTGGCGGTCAAGCCGCAAGCCCTCGCCGCCGTGGCGCACGACCTTGGCACCCAGCTGCGCCCGGAACAACTGGTTATCAGTATCGCCGCCGGCGTACGCATTGACACCCTGCGCCGCTGGCTGGGCGGACACAGCCGCATCGTGCGCGCCATGCCCAACACCCCCGCGCTGGTGCAAGCTGGCGCAACGGGCTTATACGCCCCCAGCGAAGTCAGCGCCGAAGAACGCGCCCTAGCCGAATCACTCATGCGCGCCGTCGGCGTGTGCGTCTGGGTGCAAAGCGAAGCCCTACTGGACAGTGTCACCGCACTTTCCGGCAGCGGCCCGGCCTATGCGTTTTTAGTCATGGAAGCCATGCAGGCGGCGGGTGAAAAGCTCGGCCTAGATGCCGCCACCGCCCGCCTGCTGACGCTGGAAACCATTTTCGGCGCTGCCCGCCTTGCGCTTGAATCGAATGAAGAACCCAGCGTGCTGCGCGCACGCGTCACCTCCAAAGGCGGCACGACTGAGCGCGGCATTGCGGCACTCGAAGCAGCCGGACTGATGATGGCCTTTGAAAATGCACTCCAAGCCGCCCGCAACCGCGCCGCCGAGCTCGCCACATTGCTGGACGCAGGAGATCAAGCCTGATGGATGCTGCCATGACCCAGCCCATCGTGCTGCTACTCCGCCTTGTGTTCGATTTGGTGATTATTTTCTTGCTCATGCGTTTTAGCTTGCAACTGGCGCGCGCCGATTTTTTCAATCCTATCAGCCAGTCCATTGTGCAACTGACCAATCCCTTGCTCGCTCCGTTACGCCGTGTGATTCCAGCCATCAAGGGGCAGGACACAGCCGCATTAGTGCTGGCCTATGTGCTCGCGCTGGTGTTTCTCGTCGTGGCATACAGCGTGACCGGCGGCATCCCCAACCCATTGCTCTTGCTGCTGCTCGCCCCACTGCATCTACTGGAAATCATCCTCGACATGCTGTTTTGGGGAGTCATTATCCACGCCATCCTGAGCTGGTTTCCCACTGCGCAAAGCGCACCCGCCGCACGTGTACTCGATCAGCTCATAACACCGCTGCTCGCGCCCATACGCCGCATGATCCCCGATCTTGGCGGCATTGACCTCTCGCCCATCGCCCTGCTTTTACTGGTGCAAATCCTCAAAATCAGCGTCGTGCCGCTTTTGGTCAACCTGCTGGTGTGACTGTTTTTAGCCACAGAGGACACAGAGCGTATGGAGAAGTGGACGCCTCAAGTTGAGGACGCATTCCACTTTTCTTATCCTGCGTTTTACCCTCCGTGCTCTCTGTGGCTAAAACTGTATTCCACTAACCCCACCCCCGCGTTACCATCCCATTCCTTATTCACGACCCTGCACCATGCCCGCCACTCTACCCCCGGATTCCGTCGGACTTGTCATCCCACAGACCCTGCACTTTGACGAGCCGCTCGAACTCGATAGCGGCAAAACCCTGCCGCATTACGATCTAGTGGTCGAAACCTATGGCGAGCTGAATGCAGCGCGCAGCAACGCCGTGCTCATCTGCCATGCGTTGTCTGGCGATCATCACGCAGCGGGCTATCACAGCATGAAGGATCGCAAGCCCGGCTGGTGGGACTCGGCGATTGGCCCAGGCAAACCGATTGATACCACGCGTTTTTTTGTCATCTGCCTCAACAATCTCGGTGGCTGCAAGGGTAGCACCGGGCCGACCTCCATCAACCCGGAAACCGGGCGCATTTTCGGTGCCGACTTCCCCATGGTCACGGTCAACGACTGGGTGCGCAGCCAGGAGCGCCTGATGCGCCGCCTCGGCATTGTGCAATGGGCGGCGGTGATCGGCGGCAGCTTAGGCGGCATGCAGGTCATGCAATGGGCCATCAGCTTCCCGCACGCGCTGCGTCATGCGCTGGTAATTGCCGCCGCGCCCAAGCTTTCGGCGCAAAACATCGCCTTCAACGAAGTGGCGCGCCAGTCGATTTTCGCCGACCCGGATTTTCACGACGGACACTACCTTGAACACGACACCCTACCGCGCAAGGGATTGATGCTGGCGCGGATGCTCGGCCACATCACCTACCTATCCGACGATGCCATGCGCGCCAAATTTGGCCGCGAACTGCGCGCCGGCAAAATCAATTTTGGCTTCGATGTCGAATTCCAAGTCGAAAGCTATCTGCGCTATCAGGGTGCGAGTTTTGTCGATCGCTTCGATGCCAACACCTATTTACTCATGACCAAGGCGCTGGATTATTTCGACCCCGCCGCCGAATTCGACCACGAACTCTCCCGCGCCTTTGCCGCCACCGAAGCCGAATTTCTGGTCGCATCGTTCACCACCGACTGGCGCTTTTCGCCCGCGCGCTCGCATGAAATCGTCAAAGCCCTGCTCAAAGCTGGCAAGCGCGTCACCTACGCCGAAATCGAATCCGAGCACGGTCACGATGCTTTCCTGGTGCCGATTCCCGACTACATGAACGTCTTCCGCGCCTACATGGGGCGGGTCAGCACGGAGGCAGACGCATGAGATTAGACCACGCCATTATCAGCGACTGGATCAAACCCAACAGCCGCGTACTCGACCTAGGCTGCGGCGACTGCGCCCTGCTACGCGAACTCAAAGCCAGCCGCAATACCACCGGCTACGGCCTAGAGCTTGGCATCGACAAACTCGCCAAATGCGTCGAAGGCGGCACCCCGGTGATTCAAGCCAACCTCGACCAAGGCTTAAGCCCATGGTTTGAAGCGCAGAGCTTCGACTACGTCATCATGACCCACACTCTGCAAGCCATGCGCCACCCCGAACAGCTACTCAAAGAAATGCTGCATGTCGGACGCGAAGCCATCGTCACCTTCCCCAACATGGGCTACTGGAAAAACCGCCTGCAATTTGCCCTCGGTGGACACATGCCCGTGACCAAAACCCTGCCCTACGGCTGGTTTGACACCCCCAACATCCACCTCTGCACCGTGCGCGATTTCGAAGCGCTGTGCGAAAACTTAGGTTTGCGCATCCTCGCCCGCGAAATGGTTGATAGTCAGCAACAAAGCCGCCCACTGATGCGCCTGATGCCCAACCTACTGGCGGAAACAGCGGTGTATCGACTGGCGGCGAAATAAGCAGAGACTCTTCAAATATCGGAGCGCACAGAGGCGTAATTGCGCACATAACTCAGTCCTTGCGCACTGTGGCTATGCCTACTATAAAAATGGTGCGCACTTGATTCCTAGCGGGAATTTCCGGTGGGGTGGGTTGCGCTGATTTTATGAACAGTAATTGCCATTTTGGAGGATTTAGTCATGAAAGAAGAAGTAAAGACCACGAACGTTGCCGTGCAAAAATCTGCCCCATTTCATCCGCTTTCGCGCTTTGAAGATATGGAGCAGCTATTTGGTTCAATGTTTCCTGGACGCGACTGGTTACGCCCGCGTTTCGGCGAAATGATGGCGGCATTCGAGTCGCGCTTTCCTCAGATGGATGTGCTGGTTAGGGAGACAGTATTGTTGTGCGCGCAGAGATTCCAGGCATGAGCAAGGAGCAACTCGACATCAGCTTGATGGGTGATTGCCTGACCATCAAGGGACAGTCGCGCAAGGAAAAGAAAGAGGATGAGGGTGGGCGTTATTTCCACCGCGAGATCCGTACTGAGTCATTTGAACGTAGCATGACCCTGCCTGCGGCGGTCGATGCTGAAAAAGCAGTGTCCAGCTTCAACAATGGCTTGCTTGAGCTGACGCTACCCAAGCTGGAAAAGGTCAAGCAGCATAAAATCACCGTCAGCTGATTTTTTAACCGCTTATTGATTGATAAACAAAAGCCCGCTCCAGAGCAGTCTGGAGCGGGCTTTTTTACGGCCTGTCATTGGGTTGGTGTTAAGTGTCAATCAACTTGGACGCTGCATGCATCACGGCAAGAGGGTATGTTTCGTTACTAAACCCTAAGAAAGAAGATAGAGTTTCCGGCAATGGACTCGGATCAATCACCCCACTCGCAACAACTTGCGATTCAACCCAAAAATCAGCTGTACGGTCTTGAGTTGCACCAACACAAACGGGGCGAGCAGCAGGAAATACACCCAAGACAGCTTATCCACCAGCCC
>DYLI01000052.1:0-6554 GCA_020722165.1 Halothiobacillus neapolitanus
GCGTAATCCTGAAACACCATGCCGATCTGGCGCTTTTCGGGCGGGACGACGGCATTGACCTGACTCATGAGCTGATCGTTGATACGAATGGTGCCCTTGGATGGGGTTTCAAAACCGGCAATCAGACGCAGCGCCGTGGTTTTTCCGCAGCCGGACGGCCCGAGCAGGCAGGCAATGGCACCTTGCTGGAGGCTGAAGGATATCTGCTCCAGCACATACTCGTCGGTGTAACGGCAGGCAAGTTGTTCAATGTGAAGGACGGGCGGCATACGGGGTACAGGCTGGCTTGAGTTCAGAATCAGAGGTGGGAATGATAATCTGAGAATCATTTTCATTCATCTTTACTTATTAACCTTGAGCCGCTGCTTCCAATGCCCCGTATTTCATTTTTATCTGTGTTGATGCTGTGTATTGCGCTGGCGGTGGCTTTGCCTTTGGGTGGGCTGTTGCTGCAAGCGCTGGAATCGGGTTCGAGCGAAATTTGGCAGCATCTGGCGGCGACGGTGTTGTCGGAGTATGCGCTCAATAGTCTGCTGTTGGCTTTGGGCGTGGGGCTGGGTACGGCCTTTTTGGGCACGCTGACCGCGTGGCTGGTGTCGCGCTACCGCTTTCCCGGTCAGCGTATGCTGGAATGGGCTTTACTTCTGCCGCTGGCCATGCCGACCTATGTGATTGCGTATGTTTATACCGATGCGTTGCAATTTTCCGGCCCTATTCAGAGCAGTCTGCGTGCCTTGTTTGACTGGCAGCGCGGTGATTATGGCTTTTTTGAGATTCGCTCGCTGGGTGGTCTGATTGTGGTGTTCAGCCTGGTTTTTTACCCGTATGTGTATGTGCTGGCGCGGGAGGCGTTTCATGATCGTCCGGCAAGTCTAGAGGAGGTGGCGCGCAGCTTGGGTTTGAGCCGGGTGGCGGCACTGTGGCGCGTGGTATTGCCGATGGCGCGTCCGGCGATTGTGGCCGGTGTGGCGCTGGTGATGATGGAGAGTCTGGCCGAATTTGGCGCGGTGTCGTATTTCGGTATCAATACGCTGACCACGGGGATTTACAAAGCGTGGTATTCCTTTGGCGACAAGGCCACGGCGGCGCAAATGGCTTTGGGGCTGGTTGGCATGGTGATGTTGGCCTTGGTGTTGGAAAAACGCAGTCAGGGGAAGGCGCGTTTTCATAATGCCTCCGGGCGCAAACCTTCGCCGCAGCCGCTGTATGGCCTGCGCGCTTGGCTGGCGTTGGGTGTGTGCGCGTTGCCCTTGCTGGGTGGCTTTGTTCTGCCTGCCGTGTGGCTGGTGTATTTGGTCATGCAGGAAAGCGGCTTGCTGCTTGATGTGCGCTACTTAGGTTTCGCATGGAATAGCGTCATGCTCTCTGCTTTGGCCAGTGGGCTGGCTTTGGGCGTGGCTTTGTTGTTGGGCTATGCTGCGCGCCAATCGTCCAGCCCTTGGCTGCATGGCATGAAACGTTTTGCCAGCATGGGCTACGCCGTACCCGGAACGGTGCTGGCCGTGGGGGTGTTGATTCCGCTGACGGCATTCGATCATGCGCTGATTGCTTGGGCGCAAAACCTGTTTGGCGTAACGCCGGGGCTGGTGTTGACCGGAGGCATGTTCGCGCTGCTTTTTGCCTATCTGGTGCGCTTTTTGGCGGTGGCGGTGCATACGGTCGATAGCAGCTTGCAACGCATACGCCCCAGTCTGGACGATGCGGCGCAAGGCATGGGTTTGTCGCGCTGGCAGATGTTGCGCCGGGTGCATTTGCCTCTGCTGCGCGGCGGCATGTTGAGCGCGGCGCTGCTGGTGTTTGTGGAAGTGATGAAGGAACTGCCCGCAACCATTGTGTTGCGGCCTTTTAACTTGGATACGCTGGCAACGCAGGTGTTTTTGCTGACGGCAGACGAGCGTCTGGCCGAAGCAGCGGTGCCGTCGCTGATGATTGTGGTCGTGGGATTGGTTCCGGTGGTTATTCTGACGCGGATTATGCGGCGGGGGCGGTTGTAACGCCTGCGTGCGAACGTGAATGAAGAGCCGTGTGGGTGTTTGACGCGGATAAAAAACCCCGCTCAAGCGGGGTGGGTGTGCAGCGAACATCAGGACAACATCATTTCCAGCCCGCCTTGTCCATCAGGCGTTGTGCGGTGCCGATTTCCTTGGCCAGACTGCTCGCGTTGAGCGGGTCAATCTTGAAACGACCCAAGGCTTCGAGTTGCGGGTTGTCAACTTTGACGGAGGCGACCACCGGCCATTCGTTATTGCCAGTGGCAAAATAGGCCTGTGCCGCATCGCTGGCCAAGTACTCCATAAATTTGACGGCAGCCTCTTTATTGGGCGCGTGTTTCAACACGCCGCCACCGGAAATGTTGACATGCGTGCCTTGAGTCGCCTGGTCAGGAAAGGCGATAGCGACCTTGCTCACCACGTCTTTGTCTTCGGGTTTTTCTGAGTCGGCAAGGCGTGCGTAGTAATAGTGATTGGTCAGCGCAACTTCGCATTCGCCAGCAGCAATAGCGCGCATTTGGTCGGTGTCGCCGCCCTTGGGCGCGCGCGCCAGGTTGGCAACAATGCCTTGCGCCCAGGTTTCTGCCTTTGCCGCACCGTGGTGGTTAATGATGGAGGCCATGAGCGTGAGGTTGTAGGGGTGGTTGCCGCTGCGTACGCAGACTTTGCCCTTGAATTCAGGCTTGGCGAGATCAAGGTAGCTGGCGACCTGTTCGGGTTTGACCTTATCCTTGTCGTAAGCAATCACGCGGGCACGGTAGGAAAAACCAAACCAGGCGTTGTCATTGGCGCGAAATTGGGCGGGAATACGCTTTTCAAGCTCGGCGGATTTGACCGGGGCAAACAAGCCTGCTGCGTCGGCGCGTTGCAGGTTGGCCGCATCCACCGTGATAAATACATCCGCCGGGCTGGCGGCAGCTTCGCGCTTGAGGCGCTCGAACAGCTCGTCTTCCTTGCCTTCGATACGGTTGATTTTGATACCGGTCGTCTCGGTGAAGCCTTTGTAGAGCGCTTCGTCGGTTTTGTAGTGGCGCGCGGAGTAGAGGTTGAGCTCTTGATCGGCAGCCCAAAGTGGAGTCTGAAGGCTCAAGGCTACAGATACGGCGATGATTTTAAAGGCGAAGTTGCGGGACATGCGGGGCTCCTTGGGGTGGATTTAAACTATGGTTAAATTTGGCCATAAATGAGAATTGTTTGCAACCGCATTGAGTTTGAGGGCATATATTTCACGGCTGTGTCACTATCCATGCTTAACCTTCAACGCATTAAATCCCGGATAGATTGCCTGTGAATGCTATGGTTCTGGTCATTAACTGCGGCAGTTCGTCGCTGAAATTTGCCGTGATGGATATGGCCGCGCAGCGCCCCGTGCTTAGCGGATTGGCGGACCGTTTGGGGCTTGATGAGGCTGTTATCAGCTTTACGCACAACGGCGAGCGTGTCAGTCATGCTTTGCCGCATCCCGATCATCGTGCCGCCATGCAGGCGTTGATCGACTATCTGCAAGCGCAGGGTCTCATGGCGCGTATTGCGGCGGTTGGGCATCGCGTGGTGCATGGTGGCGAGGCGTTCAAGGCATCCAGCCTGATTGATGCGAACGTCATGGCTGAAATCGAAACATGCGTGCGCCTTGCGCCGCTGCACAATCCGGCGCATTTGATCGGTATTCGTCATGCGCTGGAGTTTTTCCCTGATTTACCGCAGGTTGCGGCCTTCGATACCGCATTTCACCAAACCATGCCGGAACATGCTTATCTCTATGCCGTGCCGATGGAGCTTTATCGGGAGCATGGTGTGCGGCGCTATGGTTTTCATGGTTCCAGCTACCGTTTTGCCCTGCGCGAGGCGGCACGTATTCTCGCCAAGCCTGCAGCCGAACTTAACCTTGTATGCGCGCATTTGGGCAATGGTGCCAGCGTGGCCGCGATTCGCGCCGGACAGAGCGTGGATACCAGCATGGGTTTGACCCCGCTGGAAGGCTTGGTCATGGGTACGCGCTCAGGCGATATTGATCCGGGGTTGTTCAGTCATCTTGCTGACGATATGGACATGAGCGTGCAGCAAACCACCGCCATGCTCAATCAGCAATCCGGCCTGTTGGGATTGTCGGAATTATCCAGCGATTGCCGCGAGCTGGAGCAGGCGCAGGCCGAAGGGCACGCGGGCGCACGCCGGGCGCTGGAAAAATTCTGTTACCAGCTCGCCAAACATATTGCCGGGCAGCTTGTTGCCGCAGGAAAAATTGATGCACTGATCTTTACTGGCGGCATTGGCGAGAACTCGGCTTGGGTGCGTCAGCGCAGCATCGAGTGGCTTGCCCCTCTAGGCTTCGCGCTAGACTTGGCCGCCAATCAGCTTTGTACACGCGGGCAGGGCGGTTTTATTCATGCTGAAGGTCGCGTTCCCGTGCTGGTCATCCATGCCAATGAAGAATGGATGATTGCGCTGGATACCGCCCAGCTTGCCCATATTTCTTGAGGACTTGCCCATGCACACCTACTTCCTTGCCCCCGTTGGATACAGCGTCGGTCTGACCACCGTTGTGCTCGGACTGATTCGAACTTTGGAACAAAAAAGTCTCAAGGTCGGCTTCGTCAAGCCGATCTCACAAGACCTGCCCGGCCAGCCCGAACTCACCACGCATTTTTTCCGCAGCATCAGCTGCCGCGCCTCACCCGAGCCGTTGAGCATGGAGCGTGCCGAGCATTTGTTAAGTCTGGGGCTGGAAGATCAGTTGATGGAAGAAATCGTCAGCCTGTACCAGCAGGCGTTGGACGGTGTGGATGTGATGATTGTGGAAGGTATGGTGCCCAGTCCGCAACATGCGTTTGTGGCTTCGCTCAACAGCACCATGGCGCTGAATTTGCAGGCGGGGGTAATTCTGGTCGGCGCGGCCAGTCATCAAGGCGGTGAGCAAAATAGTGAGGCGCTGACCGAGCAGTTCGAGCTGGCTGTGAGCAGCTTCGGGGCACATAACACCATGGCCGGCTACATCATCAACCACATTCCCGCCGCACAGGACGCTTTTAAGTACGGGCGCGAAGTGGTCGAGCGCAGCCTGCCACTGCAAGCACACGCCTTGCCGTATCTTGGCGGCATCGCGCACAAGCCGGAGTTTTTGCACCCACGCACGCAGGATATTGTCGAGGTGTTGCAAGCGCGCGTGCTGCACGCTGGAGATATGGCGGCGCGCCGCGTGCGCCAGAAACTTATTATCGCGCGCTCGGTGCCGCACATTGTGAACCTACTCAAACCCGGTGCGCTCATTATGAGCCCAGGGGATCGCGACGATGTGATGATGGCCGTTGCGTTGGCCAGTATGAACGGCATCCCGCTTGCAGGTTTGTTGTTAACCTCCGAGGCTGAGCCCGACCCCAGCATTCAGCAGCTTTGCCAGAAAGCCTTTTCCAGCGAACTGCCGGTATTGATAACGGCGTACAACAGCTTTGAATCGGCCAGTCTGCTCAACGACATGAGTACGCATGTGCCAGCTGATGATGTGCAACGCATGGAGCAGGTGATTGATTTTATTGCTGAAAAAATCGACACCACCGCGCTTTTGGCCGGCATGGCGCTGCCACATGAGTTGCGCATGACTCCGCCCGCGTTTCGTTTTCAGGTGGTGGAAAAAGCCCGCCGCCTGAACAAGCGCATTGTGCTACCCGAAGGCAACGAGCCGCGTACCATTCAGGCGGCGGCGATGTGTGCGGAAAAAGGCATTGCCCGCTGCGTGCTTCTTGGACAGCGCGACGAGATTCTGCAGGTCGCCGAAGCGCATGGCGTGAGCTTGCCCGAAAGCGTCGAAATCATTGAGCCGGAGCGCGTGCGTGCGCGCTATGTCGCGCCGATGGTCGAACTGCGCAAGCACAAAGGGCTGAGTCCGGCCATGGCCGAACAGCAACTGGAAGACAACGTGGCGCTCGGCACCATGATGCTCTATCAGAACGATGTGGACGGCCTTGTGTCCGGCGCGGTTCATACCACGGCAAATACCATCCGCCCGGCCTTGCAACTGATTAAAACCGCACCGGGAGCCAAGCTGGTCTCCAGCGTGTTCTTTATGCTGATGCCCGATCAGGTGCTGGTGTATGGCGATTGCGCGGTTAATCCTGACCCGAATGCCGAAGAGCTGGCCGACATTGCCATTCAGTCCGCCGATTCGGCGGCGGCGTTCGGTATACCTGCGCGCGTAGCCATGATTTCCTACTCCACGGGTGAGTCCGGCGAGGGCGCAGAAGTGGTCAAAGTGCGCAGCGCCACCCAGCTTGTGCGCGAAAAGCGCCCGGACATTATTGTTGACGGCCCGCTGCAATACGATGCGGCCAGTGTCGAGTCGGTCGGCAAGCAAAAAGCGCCCCATAGTCCAGTCGCAGGGCAAGCCACGGTATTCATCTTTCCCGATTTGAATACCGGCAACACCACCTACAAAGCCGTGCAACGCGCCGCCAATGTGGTCAGTGTCGGTCCGATGCTGCAGGGCCTGCGTAAGCCGGTGAACGATTTATCACGCGGCGCGCGGGTGGACGATATTGTGTACACCATTGCGCTGACAGCAATTCAGGC
>DYLI01000052.1:6654-10635 GCA_020722165.1 Halothiobacillus neapolitanus
CTGTTAATGTCGTCTCCGGCCGCTTGATGATGAAGAGTCCGTCGAGTCGTTGCACCACTGTTTTTCACACGGAACGCCATCGCCTTCACCGTCCATTTGTACCCCTGGGCAGTTTTTAAGGAAATACTTGGCTTCATCGCAAGAAGTCATCTGTGAGCAGTGTATCCGTCCATCACATTTGAACGGGATGGGTTTGCTTTCTGGCACGCTGCTATCGGGTTTGCTTGGGTTGGACAGGGCAGCGGAAGATGTTGCTTCGTTAGTTATTTGAGGCTTTTTTTCATTCTCGCTGCGCATTTTTCGCTCCTCGGCAGCGGCAGTCCTTTGCTTGCGTTCGGCGGTAATATCAATCCACTGATAGCCCTCTTTACGAAAGCCGTTGGCGCATGGAATCGAGGTATATTCAAACACGCCGCTTGGTGTTGGGCATTTATATGTGGCCGCCAATGATGGGAAAGAAATGCTCAGTAATACAACGGTCATAAAAGCGGTTGAGGATGTTTTCATGAGTAAACGCATATTTAGAAAAAATTGTTTGCCATTGTGCGAGCCTAAAAGCTTGTCACGCAAGCACATAACAGTGTGAGTTTGTAGCCCGGATGAAACAAGGCGAAATCCGGGGGCGTTTGTGCCAAATTCGACGACTTTCCTGGAGGACTATCCGGGTTACTTGCTACCAACCCACGAGGCCAGCATGGGCGCGCACAATTTAGAGCAGCTTTTTAATCCGCAAGGCGTGGCGGTGTTCGGTGCCAGCGAGCGCACGGGTGCCGTGGGGACAATGGTGCTGGCGAACCTGATTGAGGCAGGCTTCACAGGGGTGATCGCGCCGATCAACCCGAAATATACCCAAATTCAGGGCTTACGCTGCTGGGCAGATGTGACGCAGGTCGAACCCGCACTGGCGCATAAGCTCGACCTGGCGGTGATCGCAACACCCGCAGCGACCGTTCCGGCAATCTTGCGCCAATGCGGTGAGGCGGGACTGAAGGGCGCGGTAATTCTTTCTGCTGGTTTTGCGGAGGCAGGGGCGGCGGGCAAAGCATTGCAGAGCGAGATTTTGGAGATTGCCCAGCATTTTTCCATGCGCCTAATCGGGCCGAACTGTTTGGGCATCATGCGCCCGGTCATTGGCTTGAACGCCACGTTCAGCCATAACCAGGCGAGCCAAGGCCAGCTTGCCCTGGTGTCGCAATCCGGCGCGCTGGTGACGGCGGTGCTGGATTGGGCGCAGGCGCATGGTGTGGGTTTTTCGGCGATTGTCTCCACCGGGGATGCGGCGGATGTGGATTTTGGCGATGTGCTGGATTATCTGGCACTCGACCCGCAAACCAAGGGCATTTTGCTCTACGTCGAGGGTATTCATCATGCGCGCAGTTTTTTAAGCGGCCTGCGTGCGGCGGCGCGTATCAAGCCGGTGATTGTGCTCAAGTCGGCGCGCCATGCCGAGGGTTCGCGTGCGGCAGCCACGCATACCGGCGCGCTGATGGGCGCGGATGATGTGTTTGATGCGGCCTTGGAGCGCGCCGGGGTGGTGCGGGTCGAGCGCATTACGCAGTGGTTCTCCGCCGCGCAGACCTTGGCGCAGTTGGGTGGACAAGGGATGAGTTCGGGCATGAATCTGCGCGAGGGGCGGGTACTGATTCTGACCAATGGCGGCGGGCCGGGGGTGATGGCGACTGACCGGGCGGCGGATTTGGCTATGCCACTAGCCGAGTTGGGTGCGCAGACGCTAGCGGCGCTGGATGAGATTTTGCCCGCGCATTGGTCGCACGCCAATCCGGTGGACATTCTGGGCGATGCCGATGCTGCGCGTTATGCCGAGGCGGTGCGTCTTTGCCTGGCCGATGCGGGCGTGGATACGATGGTGGTGCTGCTCACCCCGCAGGCCATGACCGACCCCACGGCCTGCGCCGAGGCGGTGATTCAACAGGCGCAGCAACAGGGCAACGGGCGGCGCAAGCCGGTGTTGGTGTGCTGGATGGGCGAAACGCTAGTGAACGAGGCGCGTGCGCGTTTTGATGCGGCAGGCATTCCGCAATTCCGCTCGCCGGAGTCCACCGTCGAGGCGTTGGCCTATTTGCTCGATTACCGGCGCAACCAGAATCTGCTGATGCAAGCGCCCAGCCCATTGAGTGAAAATGCCCCGGCGGATATTGAGGGCGCGCGGCTGATTATGCAGATCGCACGCAGCGAGGGGCGCAAGGTTTTGAGCCTGCGCGAGTCAAAAGCCATTCTGTCGGCCTTCCGCATTCCAAATCACTCCAGCGTGCTGGCGCGTGATGCGAATGAGGCCATGATCGTGGCCGAGAGTTTGGGTTATCCGCTGGCGATTAAGATCAGCGCGCCCGCCCTGACGCACAAGACCGATGTCGGCGGGGTGCGCCTGAATGTACAAAGCGCGCAAAGCGTGCGCCATCAGGTGCAGGAAATGCTCGACGCAGTACATGCACGCTATCCGGATATTGTGATTGAGGGCGTGACCCTGGAGCGCATGGCCGAGGTCGGTCATGCGCGTGAGTTGCTGGTCGGCGTGCATCGTGACCCGGTGTTTGGCCCAGTGATTGCCTTTGGCATGGGCGGCGTGGCGGTGGAAGTGCTGCATGATCGCGCTTTGGCCTTGCCGCCGCTGAACCCCTTGTTGGCCGAGCGCCTGATGCAACGCACACGCGCCGCCAAAATGTTGGGCGCGTTTCGCGGCACTTTGCCGGTACCGTTGGGCGCTTTGGAGCATGTGTTGTTGCGTATTTCAGAAATGGTGTGCGAGTTGCCGGAAATTGCCGGACTGGACATCAACCCGCTGATGGCGGGCGAGCTGGGCGTGGTGGCGGTGGATGCGCGCATCGAACTGGCGGACATGCACCCTGGCTTGCCGCGTTATGCGCACATGGCGATACATCCTTATCCGGCGCACTTGGCGCGGCATGTGGTGTTGGCTGATGGGCGCGAAATCATCCTGCGCCCCATCCGCCCGGAAGATGCCACAATGGAACAGGCGTTTGTGCATGATCTGTCCGAGGAAAGCCGCTACCTGCGTTTCATGCGCGCACTGGATGAATTAACACCCGAGATGTTGATGCGCTTTACACAAATCGACTACGACCGCGAAATGGCCTTCGTGGCGATTTTCACGCAGGGCGAACAAGCGGTGGAAATCGGCGTTGCGCGTTACAGCTTGCAGCCGGATGGCGAAACGGCGGAATTTGCGGTGGTGATTAGCGATGCCTGGCAAGGCTGCGGTCTGGGCAGTCTGCTGCTCGAAGCCGTGATGGATGCTGCACGTCAACGCGGCGTGCGCGTGCTCATGGGCGAGGTGCTGCCACATAACAGCGGCATGTTGAAATTGGCGGCACGCATGGGATTTGAACGACTGGCTAGCTCGATTGATGATGATGTGGTGCACGTAGCGATCAAGCTTTGAGCGCCTTTCCTCAACTTGTAGGTGCGACACATTCGCACAGTTCAGGCGCGCCTGTGCGACAAGTCGCGCCTACAAGCAGCGTTCTTATCAGCTTTTGCGCTAGAATAAGCGTCATTCATCAATTTTTCTTATTGAACAAGGAGCCTCCCATGTCCACTTTGCCCCCATGCCCTAAATGCGGGTCGGAATACACCTACGAAGATGGCGAAATGTTCGTCTGCCCCGAATGCGCACATGAATGGCCACAAGCCGCTGTTGTTGCTGAAGAAAGCAGCGATGCCTTGGTGGTGAAAGATTCCAACGGCAACCTGCTGCAAGACGGCGATACCGTCACCGTCATCAAAGACTTGAAGGTCAAAGGCACGTCCTTGGTGGTCAAAGTCGGCACCAAGGTGAAAAACATCCGCCTGATCGAAGGCGATCACGATATCGACTGCAAAATCGACGGCATCGGCCCCATGCAGCTCAAGTCGGAGTTTGTGAAGAAGGGTTGATATTTTCCGCTATCAGGAGAATCGACAGACGAATAAACGGCCTCATTGCGAGGCCGTTTTGCTATT
>DYLI01000215.1 GCA_020722165.1 Halothiobacillus neapolitanus
TCGGCAAGGCGGGCGCATATTGCCGGGTGGGAAGGTGGGTACTTGGTTATCTGCATGGCTGCAACTTTTTCACTTAGAGCGGCTTGGCTTGGCTCTCAATTCGTTAAATACAGTCTTGGAATATATGTACCTAGCCTGTCTGCTTTTACCCTGTACCCCATTCTCTCCGGCGTTTTTGGGTGGGCGTGTGGCGTGTGGGAATTGGTCAAAAAATCGCCAGACAACTTTGAGGGGCTTGGAAACGCAAAAATGCCAGCCTTGGGTTATCGCCTTGGCTGGCATGGTTTTCAGTGTGGGCGTGTGGGTCAGGTGTGTCCCGTTCCCCACGAGGCAATCAGTACAGCATCGCCACGGTCATGACGCGCCTGTTTGCCTTCAAGGAATGACCGTGCGCTTGGGTGAAGTCGCAGCGCAGCGGCTAGGCTGGCCTCCTTGCCCACGCCTGCTACCAGTCCGGCGGCCTTGCGCCATGTGATAGGGCTAACGCGCATCATCGGTATGCGTGCCGCCATCACTAGCGCCTCGATTGCTCCAAGGTTGCGGCCAAAGGTGAACGCCCCCGTTCGGCTGTCTGTGGGTCTGGCTCCGACCATCTCGATAAATGCGCGGTGGGGCTGACCGTGGCGAATCAGCAGCCGCGCAAGCTCAGGCGCATCAATGCTCTTTTTCTTGCCCTCCACCAACACAGGTAAGTCAGCCACATCAATGACTTCACCATCGCTATATATCCAGCACAATGCACCAGCAAGGCCGGGGTCTATGCCCACAATGAGGCGGGCGGTCACGCTGCATCCTCCGTCACGTCATCCTCATAGGCCATGCGCAACCAGCAGCGGCGTGTTGCTACCACGTCACGCATGTTGTACTCAGCAATCCGCGCATACTCTCCGGCCTGCCATAGGTCGAATACAGCACCACCATCAATCCCTTCGGCTTTGGGTGAGGCTATGCCCAAGGCCTTGCACAAACGGTCTAGGCTGATACGGCCTCCATACCCTGCCCACATGGTCATCGTGTCGCCATAATCGCGGCCTAAACGTTCTGTGGGGCGTGGAAAGAAGCCCGGCAACAGGATGTTATGCACCCATGCACGACGGCGGATAAAGCCCAAATCGAACTCCACGTTATGCCCAATGCAGTAGCTAGGCTCTGGAAACTCCGGGCGGCTATTGAGGCGCTCGAACGTATCAAACGCGGTGCGCATCTTGTCGAAGGCTTCACGCAAAAATGCAGCTTCGTCCTGCTCTTTGGGTCGGACAATGACGGCGGGCGGCTCGTTATCCATTGCCCAAGCGATAGAACATATTTCACCCTCAGCCGCGTCTAGCGCCTGCTTGCGGTAGGCTTCCTCAGCGGCGGCCTCCCCCTCGGTCTCCATCCATTGCTGAATGGATTCCGGCTTTTTGTAGTTGCCGGGTGGCTTCACGCCTGCTTTAGTGACCTCGCGTGCGCCGGGTTGCTGGCTGGGGATGGTTTCAATATCAATGTAAATTCTAGGCATGGTATTTATCTCGCTGGATTAAAAGGGAATGTCATCATCTTCAAAGGTTTCACCCGGCGCGCTTGGTGTAGCTTTGGGGGCGGGGTCAGGCTG
>DYLI01000053.1 GCA_020722165.1 Halothiobacillus neapolitanus
ATTTGCTGGCGTAGGGCATTGAGTTCGGCGGTTTGGCGTTCCATTAGTTCGCTTTGTTTGGCTTGGGCGCTGAGGGATTCGTGGGTGAGGCGGGGGAGTTCGGGCAGGAGGGCGAGCACGCGGGGGAGTTCGTGGCGCAAGGTTTTGAGGGCGGCGCGGGGGCCGACGCGCTCTAGCATCCAGCGTTCGATGAAGGGTTTGGCGGTCGTCCACAAGTCGAGGTCGGGGTAGAGTTGGCGGCCGATGCCTTCGATATTGAGTAGGGTTTTTTGCAGCAGGACGAGTTGCGGTTGCACTTCCATATTGAAGCGGCGCGCCGTTTGGAACAGGCGGAGCAGGAATTGGCCGAAGGATAGGTCGCGCAGGGGGCGGTGGAAAATGGGTTCGCTGACGGTGCGGATGGCGGCTTCGAATTCGTTGATGCGCGTGTCGGCGGGTACCCAGCCGGATTCGATGTGCAGTTCGGCCACGCGGTAGTAGTCGCGGTTGAAGAAGGCGTGGAAGTTTTCGGCGAGGTAGCGTTGGTCTTCGCTGGTGAGGCTGCCCATGATGCCGAAGTCGATGGCCATGTAGAGCGGGGTGTCGGGGTGTTCGCGTGAGACGAATACATTGCCGGGGTGCATGTCGGCGTGGAAGAAGTTGTGGGTGAAAACTTGGGTGAAGAACACTTCGACGCCGCGTTCGGCCAGTAGGCGCATGTTGATGTTGGCGGCGTTGAGGGCGGCGATGTCGCTGATTTGGATGCCGTAGATGCGTTCTTGCACCATGACGTTGGTGCGGCTGTAGTCCCAGTGGATGGCGGGGACGTAGAGCATGGGCGAGTCTTTGAAGTTGCGCGCCAGCAGGCTGCCGTTGGCGGCTTCGCGGATCAGGTCGAGTTCGTCGTGAATGGTGCGGTCGAATTCACCGACCACGTCTTGCGGGCGTAAGCGGCGTGCATCTCGTGATGATTTTTCCAGCACATACGCGAGCGTGTGCATGATTTCCAGGTCGCGCTCGATGATGGGCAGGATGTTGGGGCGCACGACTTTGACGACTACCTCGTGCCCATCATGCAGTTTGGCGGCGTGGACTTGGGCAATGGAGGCGGAGGCGAGCGGTGTGGTTTCGAACTCAAGAAACAGTTCGTTAACCGGTTTTCCGAGGGCTTTTTCGATTAGCGCACGCGCTTGGTCGCTGGGGAAGGGCGGCACGCGGTCTTGCAGTCTTGCGAGTTCGTCGGCGATGTCTTCGGGCAGGATGTCGCGGCGGGTGGAGAGCGCCTGGCCGAATTTGATGAAGATGGGGCCGAGTTCTTCGAGGGCGAGGCGAATGCGTTCACCGCGTGGGCGTTGTGTGCTTTGGCCAAACACGCGCCAAGGCGAGAGGCGCATAAGAAAACTGGCGGGTTTGAACCAGGGGATGACGAAGAGCAGTTCGTCGAGGCCGTGGCGCATCAGCACCCATTGGATGGTGAACAGGCGCAGGATTTGGCGCGGGTGAATCATGCTTGACCCCGCGAGGTGCTGGCTTCTAGGGCGTGAATGCGCGCTTCGAGGGTGGCGAGGCGGTTTTGCAGTGGGTCGAGGCGGTCAAACAGCTCTTCAAGTTCGGCTTGGCGTGGGCTGACGTTGATTTCGTCGTGCAAAAAGTCGGCTTTGTTGAGGGTGTGGTGTTCGGCCATGCGCTTGAGTTCAAAGCGCATGCTGTGCCACAAGCGGGCGATTTGGTGCGCCACAATGCCGCCAAGTTTGGGAGTTAGAGCCATTTCAATGTCAGGCTTGAGGCTGCTAAGAAGGCGGGCGGCGCGCACGCTGATATGGCTGTCGCCTAAAAGCTCAAGATCGCCGTGCATTAAATCGCCGCGCATTTTGGCGCGCAAAAAGCCTAAAGGCGAGGCGCGTAGGGTGGCCTCGGGCGTGTCGATGCCGGGCGCGGCGAGGATGACGCTTGCGTCTTGCGGCAGCAGATCGAAGCTTATAAGCCCTTTAAGTTCAATGCGCAGGCGTTTGCCATTGAGTGCGGCGACGCTCGCTTGTGCAGCGGGGTCGGCGGCAAGCGCGGCATTGAAGGCTTTTTCCAGGCCAAGCAGGGCGAGTTCGCTAAGTTCGGGGCTCACGCTTTGAAGCCCCAGTGCAGGGCGACGATGCCATCGGACATATTGAGGTAGTCGCACTGCTCAAAGCCTGCGTTTTCCATCATGCCCTTGAGCGTGTCTTGGTCGGGGTGCATACGGATGGATTCGGCCAGGTATTGGTAGCTGGCTTCGTCTTTGGCGACGAGCTTGCCCATCAACGGCAGGGCTTTGAAAGAATATAAGTCGTAGATTTTTTGAGTGATTTCATGTTGCGGTTTGGAGAATTCCAGCACCAGCGCACGACCGCCGGGTTTGAGAACGCGCAGCATTTCGCTTAATGCTTTGTCCTTGTCGGTGACATTGCGCAGGCCGAAGCTGATGGTAACGGCATCAAAGCTGTTGTCAGCAAAGGGGATGGTTTCGGCATTGACCAAGGCGCTTTGTGCTTCGCTACTCGCGCCGTCGTTAATCAAGCGGTCGCGGCCACGGGTGAGCATTTCGGCATTGATGTCAGACAACACCACCAGGCCGCCGCGCCCGACTTGTTGCAACATGCCGGCGGATAAATCGCCCGTGCCGCCCGCCAGATCAAGCGCGCGCATACCGGGGCGCAGGCCGGTACGCGAAAGGGTGATGCGCTTCCATAAACGATGAATGCCGAGCGACATGAGGTCGTTCATCAGATCGTATTTGCCCGCGACGGAATCGAATACGCCGCGTACGAGCTTGGCTTTGTCTTGAAAGGGGACTTGGCGGTAGCCGAAGTGAGTGGTGTTATCGTGGGATTCGGTGGTGTTCATTCGGTTTTTCCTTTCATGTCGGCAGCGGCGAGACGTTCAAGATAGCGCGCCCAGTTTATCGCGTGATCCTGCCCAAGCTGGTACAGAAAATCCCAGTCGTACAAGCCGCTGTCGTGACCGTCGTCGAAGACCAGTTTGATGGCGTATTGGCCGACGGGTTCGATGGCGTTGATGTTAACTTCGGCCTTGCCTGTGACCAGCAGCGGTTCGGGCAGGCCGTGGCCGCGTACTTCGGCGGAGGGCGAGAAGACGCGCAGGTATTCGCAGGGCAACATCATCTGTGCGCCATCGTCGAAATGCACTTCGAGCACGCGGCTGGCGCGGTGTAGTTGAATCTCGGTGGGGTGGTGTTTGGACATGTGCCTGCCTGAGATGGATTAGCCTGTATTGCGCATTCCGGCGGCAATGGCGTTGATGGAGCGCAGCAAGGGAACCAGCCACGTTTCACGTTCGGCATCACTCAACGTCTCGTCACGGTAGCGCTTGAGCAGCGTAATCTGGATGTGGTTGAGCGGGTCAAGATAGGGGTTGCGGCGCTGCATGGACGTGCCCAGCACCGGGTCGATGTCCACCAGATCGTTCATGCCGGATACGCGCAGCACCTCGCGCAGGGTGGTGGCGTATTCAGCGGAAATCATGCCATACACCTCCTCGGCTACGGTACGATCCTTGACCAGCTCGGCGTATTCACGCGCAATGTTCATTTCACCCTTGGTGAGTGACATTTGCGTATTGCGCAATAGGCTGTGGAAGAACGGCCACTCATTAAACATGGTGTGCAGACAGGTTTTGTCCTCGGGATGTCTGGCTTGCCATTGTTGCAGGGCGCTACCAATGCCATACCACGCGGGCAGGGTATGGCGCGACTGCGCCCAGCCAAAGACCCAGGCAATGGCGCGTACCGAGTATTTGGAAATATCGCCTTGCTTGCGGTGCGAAGGGCGCGAACCGATGTTCATCAGGCCAATTTCACGCACTGGGGTGGCTTCGTAGAAATAGGGAATGAAGCCCGGCGTGTTGTCGGTCAGTTGACGGTAGTTGTTTTCACCGATTTGGGCGATTTCAGCCATCGCCTGCTCAAATTGGGGGTTGGGGCGCGCCACGTTCATTACGCGGTGGCGGGTGGCTTTCATCAGGCCCGTCGCGCCCATGACAAGTTCGTACACGGCGGTTTCGGCGTTGCTATATTTGGAAGACAGCACCTCACCCTGTTCGGTGAACTTGATTTGGCCCAGTACCGTGCCGACGGGCAGGGAAAGCATGGATTCGTGCGTTGGGCCGCCGCCGCGCGCCACCGTGCCGCCACGCCCGTGGAACAAGCGGAATTCCACCCCGCGTTGCTTGGTGAGTTCCAACACCTTGAGTTGTGCTTGGTACAAATTCCACACCGAAGCCAGCACGCCGCCGTCTTTGCACGAGTCGGAGTAGCCGAGCATGACTTCCTGCATATTGCCCGACACAGCGAGCAGTTCACGGTAGATCGGGTTGTCGAGCAATAGGGTGAGCACCTGTTCGATGTGTTCAAGGTCTTCGATGGTCTCGAACAGTGGTGAAATCTTGATATTGCAGTAGGGTTGGCCTTTGGCATCAAAGCCCGCCAGGCCGCTGCGGTGTGCCAGATAGAGCACTTCCATGACGTGACTGGCCGTGTGGGTCATGGAGATGACGTAGGCACCAAAGGCATCCGGGCTGACGTTTTGGCGCATACGGCACATCACTTCGAACACACGCAGGGTTTGCTGGGTTTCGGGTGTAAGCTCGTCAGCCTTGATACGTGCGCCCCAGGCGCGGTTGATGCACAGATTGCCAGAATTTTGCGCCATCAAACTGGCATCCATGCGCGGCGCGGGGTGTTTGATGCGCTCGGCCAGAAGCTTGATGCGCTCTTCTTCGCTGTGGTTGAGGTAGTTCAGGCCAGGCTCAATCTGTTCAAAAATTTCGGCCACGGCATCGGTGTGGCGGGTGGATTCCTGGCGAATATCCAGTTGGAACAGGTGGAAACCAAAGGTTTCGGCCAGACGGATCAGGTCTTTAAGGTCAGCATTGGCCAGCAATTCGTCGTTGTTTTCCAGCAGCGAATCGCGGATGCGATACAGGTCAGCGACGAATTCATCGGCATTGGCGTAAGCCTCAGTGGACAATTCGCCCGCATGTTCGGCTTGCAGCTGGCGCACATAGGCGAGGTTGAGGCCAAGACGATACTGCATGATGCGCAGCTTGCTGCGATAGGGTTCGTCCTCAAAATGCTCATCGCCATCAGAGCCAAATACAGCATCAATAAAGCGTTGATCCTTTTCCAGCGCAAGTTGGCTCGTGCAGATATTCGGGCAGAGGCTGATGGAATGGGTGAGGATGCGCCCGAGGGCAAAAACGCGCTGCTTGTATTCATCCAGAATCATCTCCGCTGCCATGCCCACCGCATTTTCGGTGGTTTCTGGAGTGACGAACGGGTTGCCATCGCGGTCGCCGCCAATCCATGAGCCAAAGCGCAGGATGCTCGGAACCTTGACCTGTTGGGCAAGATCGCGTCCAAAGTTGGTTTGAACTGCTTTTTCCAGATAGCGATACACCGTGGGCACGGCAGCAAAAATACTCTGGCGGAAGTAATACAGCCCCTGACGAATTTCGTCTTCGACTTTGGGGCGCACGCTGCGCACTTCATTGGTTTTCCACAGCGCGAGAATGTGCATTTTGATCGCAGATTCAATCTCTATGCGCTCGTTGTCGCCGAGTCCTGGGCGGTTGAGTTCGCTGGAAAGCAGGTAGATGCGACGTTGCTGATCCATCACGGTGCGGCGCTTGGCTTCCGTGGGGTGCGCGGTGAAAACGGGGATGTATTGCAGATGGTTGAGCAATGCCTGAAGCTGCTCGGCGCTCATGCCTTCTTTGTGAAAGCCGCGCAAGGTGTCATGAAAGGAGCCGTTCCAGAAGTCCAGGCCACTGCGCACCATGCTGCGACGCTGTTGGTGCATCAATTCTTCTTCAGCGATATTCACTAGGTTGAAGTAAAGGCTGAATGCACGCACCACTTGGCTCAGTTTGTCGGCGGGAAGATCGTTAATCAGGCCTATCAAGCGCGCATGTTGACGTGTGCTAATCGCTTGGCGCATGCGTTGGCGAATAAAGCCCTTACGCAAGGCTTCGACCACGGTGTAGACCTCTTCGCCTGCATGTTCCCAGACGACTTCACCCAAAAGTTGGCCGAAAAGTTTAACGCGTGCGCGCAGTGCGGTGTCGTTGCGAGTCGTGCGGGTTTGGCGTGTGGACATAAATAAGGCTTCCGTGGTCTTGGAACAGGTTCTTAATCGAAATGCTTAGGTGCGGCGATACAACACAAAAAAACACAAAGGTGACTTAGCATCTGTTTAGCGTCATAAAACGCGGGCATTATAGCGTCATTGGCGTCCTCTTCGCGGTACTGTACTTTTTTCATCAATCTTTGTGAGGGTTTGCATCATGCGTATCGGTATCTATGGCTTGGGTCGGATGGGTGGCAACATGGTGCGCCGCCTGGTACGCGCAGGGGTTGAGGTGGTGGGGCATAATCGCAGTGCGGCGCCGGTGGATGAATTGCGTGAAGAGGGTGCAGGTTTTATGCCAGCATATTCCTTGGCTGAATTTATCGAGCAACTGCCCGCGCCGCGCATGGTTTGGCTGATGTTACCTGCGGGCGCGGCGACCGAAGCGGCGTTGGATGCGGTGTTGCCCTTGATGGCAGCGGGCGATTTATTGGTCAACGGCGCGAATGATTTTTATCAAAATGCGGCGCGCCACGGTGAGCGCACGGCGGCCTGCGGCGTGAGTTTTATGGATGTCGGCGTGTCAGGCGGCGTGTGGGGTTTGAAAAACGGTTATTGCGTGATGGCGGGCGGTACGGATGAAGATGCTGCGCGCTTAACGCCCATTCTAAAGGCGCTTGCACCATCGGAGACCACGGGTTGGGCGCATGTAGGGCCGCTGGGTTCAGGGCATTTCACCAAAATGGTTCACAACGGCATTGAGTACGGCATGATGCAGGCGCTGGCCGAGGGCTTGGCGGTATTGAAGGCCAAGGAGCCATTTGCGCTGGATCTGGCACAGATTTCCGAGTTGTGGCGGCATGGTTCGGTGGTGCAAAGCTGGTTGCTGGATTTGACAGCGGATGCTTTGGCACACGATCAAGAGCTGGACAGTGTTGCGCCGGTGGTGGCCGATTCGGGTGAAGGTCGCTGGACGGCCAAAGAAGCGATTGATTTGGGTGTGGCCGCGCCGGTGATGACCTTGGCCTTGCAAATGCGTTTTGCCAGCCAGGGCAATGCTGATTATGGCAACAAGGCGATCGCGATGATGCGCAAGGGCTTTGGTGGTCATGCGATTACTCAATCTGAAGCGGAGTAAATGCCATGCCCCCCGTCAATTCGAGTCAAGATGCAACGTTTGGAAATGTGAATGCGGTGCCAGTGCACTGCGGTTTTGTGATTTTTGGTGCCACAGGCAATCTTGCGGCACAAAAATTATTGCCAGCCTTGTATAACCTTGATCGGCATGACCGCGTGGATGCGGGGGTACTGATTTATGGTTTTGGGCGGCGTGAGTGGACGGATGAAGACTGGCGCGGCTATGTCGATGGCGTGCTGCGCGAGCGTCTTGGTGCGGCGGTTGATGAAGTTGTTTTGACGCGCTTTCTTGCGCGCCAGCGCTTTGTCAAAGGGGATTTGGAAACGCCTGAGGATTATCAGGAGCTGGGCGCGCGTGTGTCGGAAAACGGCATGAGCATGAATCTGTTGTTCTATCTGGCGATTGCGCCGGATATGTATGCGGTGGTGGCTGAACAGCTTGCGGCAGCGGAGTTGAATGACGAATTCGACGGCTGGCGGCGTTTGGTGGTGGAAAAGCCATTTGGCTACGATCTGGAGAGCGCCAAAATGCTGGATGCGCGCCTGCATCGGCATTTTGCCGAAAAGCAGATTTTCCGCATTGACCACTACCTGGGTAAATCCACGGTGCAGAATATTTTGGTGTTCCGTTTTGCCAATTTGCTGCTCGAACCGCTCTGGAACCGCAACTACATCGACCATGTGCAGATTTCGCATGCCGAAGACAAAGGCATCGGTCGGCGAGCGGGCTACTACGATCAGGCGGGTGCTTTGCGCGACATGATTCAAAGTCATTTGTTGCAAATGCTGACTCTAGTCGCCATGGAGCCGCCGCCCATTTTGGATGCCGAAGCGCTGCGCGATGAAAAGGTTAAGGTGCTGCGCTCCATCCGCCCAATTCCGCCGCGCGCCGTCCATGCCCACGCTTTCCGTGCGCAATACACGCGCGGGCAAATTCGCGGCAAGACCGTGCCGGGTTATCTGGAAGAAGAGGGCGTGGATGCGCATAGCACCACGGAAACCTATGCTTCTTTGAAACTGTACATCGACAACTGGCGCTGGCGCGGCGTGCCGTTTTACATTCGCACGGGCAAACGTCTGCCGGAAGGTATGTCGATGGTCAGTATTCGTTTCCGTCATCCGCCGCAGCAACTTTTTCGTGAAACGCCGATTGAACAGCTTGAGCCGAACTGGCTGTTGTTGGGAATTCAGCCGTGTGAAAGCCTGCGTTTAGAGGTGCAAACCAAGCGCGAAGGCTTGGAGTTGCGTGCCACCACCACGCAGTTGGATGCGACCTATTGTGAAAACGAAGCCACGCGCCTGGGGGCGTATGAAGCCTTGTTACTGGATGTGATGCACGGCGACCAATCGCTGTTTTTACGCTACGACGAGGTGGAATGGGCGTGGAGAGCGGTCGATCCGGTGCTTAAACTCTGGGCGCAGGAGCGCGATTTTATTCATACTTATCCAGCCGGAAGTTGGGGGCCGGATGAGGCCAGCCGTCTGTTCGACAAGGAAGATCATGTCTGGCGTAATGCTTTGTAAGTTTTTTTGCCACAGAGAGCACAGAGTTCACGGAGTGAAATGGGTGGGTACGTATTTCGGTGTAGCTCGGATGGTCGTCCGGGGATGACTCGCGTTGGCAAAACTGATCCCGCCTTACTCCGTGAACTCTGCGCCCTCTGTGGCTAATCTTTTTTGATTGGATTGTTTAAGTCCCCGACTCACCGCTTTTGAGGAAATAACCTATGCCGCTGCCACTTACTCAACTTCCCGCCTGGAAAGCCCTGCGCGCGCACCACAGCGACTTTGCTCACACGCCGATGCGCGAGCTATTTGCCGCCGACCCGCAACGCTTTGAAACCTTTAGCCTGCGCGCTGGCGAGTTGTTTTTGGATTACTCCAAGCAGCGGGTCAACGCCCAGACCATGCAGCTTTTGCTGCAACTGGCGCGCGAATCTGATGTGGAGGCTTGGCGTGAAAAAATGTTCAGCGGGCAGAAAATCAATTTCACCGAAGATCGCGCCGTACTGCATATTGCCCTGCGCAACCGCAGCAATAGCCCGATTTTTGTTGATGGCGAAGATGTGATGCCACTGGTGAATGGCGTGTTGGCACGGATGAAGTCCTTCTCTGACAGAGTGCGTGGCGGCGCGTGGTTGGGCTATAGCGGCAAAAAAATTACCGACGTGGTGAATATCGGTGTAGGCGGCTCGGATTTGGGGCCAAAAATGGTCTGTGAGGCACTGGCTTCGTATGCCAAGCCTGATTTGCGCGCGCATTTTGTCTCCAATGTCGCGCCGTCGGACATTAGCAGCACGCTCAAGCCGCTTGACCCGGAAACCACCCTGTTTGTCATTGCGTCCAAAACCTTTACCACGCAGGAAACCATGGCCAATGCCCACGCGGCACGCGCCTGGTTTATGCAGGCTGCGGGACATGATGCGCATGTCGCCAAGCATTTTGTGGCCGTTTCGACCAATCTTGATTTGGTAAGCAGCTTCGGCATTGCGCCGGAGAATATGTTCGAATTTTGGGATTGGGTCGGCGGGCGTTATTCGCTGTGGTCGTCGATTGGTCTATCGATTGCGCTGCATGTGGGCTTTGAGCACTTTGAAAAGATGCTTGAAGGTGCGTATGCCATGGATCGGCATTTCCACGAAGCGCCGTTGGAACGCAATATGCCGGTGATTATGGCCTTGCTTGGCGTGTGGTATAGCAATTTTTTTGCCGCAGAATCGCACGCAGTATTACCGTATGGCACACGTTTGCGCTCCCTGCCCGCGTACTTGCAACAGGCGGATATGGAAAGCAATGGCAAGTCGGTGGATCGTGACGGTAAAAGCGTCAATTACAGCACCGGCGCAATTCTGTGGGGCGGCAATGGTACCAATGGGCAACATGCGTTTTACCAGTTGATTCACCAAGGTACACGCCTGATTCCCTGCGACTTTATCGCCACCGCCAACACGCACAACCCGCTGGGACAACAGCACGCCATGTTGCTGGCCAATCTGTTTGCACAAAGCCGCGCCCTCATGTGGGGGCGCACCCGCGACGAGGTGGAAGCCGAAATGCGTGCGCAGGGTCTGAGTGAGGCCAAAATTGCCGAGCTTGCGCCGCACCGCGTGTTTGAGGGCAATAAACCCAGCAGTACCATCGTGATGCGCGACCACACGCCCTACACCTTGGGGATGTTGACCGCGCTCTACGAGCACAAGATTTTTGTGCAGGGCATTATTTGGCGCATCAACTCCTTCGACCAGTGGGGCGTGGAACTGGGCAAACAAATGGCCAGCGATATTTTGCCGCGCCTGGGCGAGAGCGAAACCGTGACCCAGTACGATGCTTCGACCAATGGGCTGATTCAGCTGGTCAAGAGTCTGATGCACGCTTGATGTGAGTT
>DYLI01000216.1 GCA_020722165.1 Halothiobacillus neapolitanus
ACGCGCCCGCGTTCGCCCATGCTAGGGCGGTGTACCAGCTTTTCATCAAGCCCGTACTCATAGCTGAAGTCGTCAAATTCACGCACTTCATGCGCCGAGATGCTGACGATTTGGCCTGAGCGCCGGGCAAGATCAACCAGCCCTTTATAACCAAAAACAATCTGTACTTCGGTGATGCCCTTGCTCCTGTTTTGGAACGGAATCAAGTAGGCGTGACCGAGCGGGGTATTTGGCTCAAGACCAAGCTGTGCACATTGGATGATCGCGCCTAGCAGGGTGTCGGTGCGCGCCTCCATCAGCTTGGGCGTAGTGCGCAGCGCTCCAATGGCAATTTTCAGCATACGGTCGGGGCTAACATGCTTTGGCAGCACCGCCACGAGTGTGGCGCGTTGGCTCTCGAAAAAGGCCTTTACATTGCCCATGCCGGCCTTCCCTGCGACTGAGGTGGAGATTTCGGCCAGGTTGGGCTTGCCTGTGGCGGCTTGGCGTAGGTTGTTCATTGTTGACATGGTTGTGTCCTCACTTGATGAGCATCGGGCGCGCGCCCGGTGTGGTTTTGGTGAATTGGTTGATGACATCTTGCGGCGCGTTGAGCGCTTGGCATACAGCCTTCCAGTCGGTTTTCTGGCTGTCTTTGTTCGACTTCCATGTGACCAGTGGCTTGCCGTTGAGCATCAGCGCGGATGCGTCGCCCATGCGCAGCTTGAGCTTGGTTTTTAGCCCTTCGATTTCAGTTTCTAGGCCGTCCATGTCGCTGCGCAGTAGCTTGAGTTCGTCGTACATGGCGAGCGTTTCAGCGTCGGCTTCCAGCATATTTCCATCGTCACGCGGGTATAGAAAAGCAATATCCTCAAGCGTGGTTGGTTCGGGCGGTGTGCGCGTTTGAACGCGGTTCCAGAACTCAAGCGCACGCGACCGGATGCCTGCAATGATTTCCTCGTCACGCTCGACAAAGTGAATGCGCGGCTTGTCATCAAACCCGGTCAGCGCGGCCACAATGCAGCGCTTGCGCGGCTTAATCATCATACCGTACATGACTTGGGCGGCGTAGTAGACCGGGATATTGTCGGTGTCTTGCTCGCCCCAGAACTTCGCGGCGAACGGGTTGACTGTCTTGGCTTCGGCGTTGACCTCTTCGCCGTCTACCAATAATTCAAGGTCGATTTCAGCGGCTAAAAACGGATATTCAGTATCCTGATACCGCTGGTTTTGCGCGATGATTTCAACGTCATGCCCACGGTCGCGCAGCTCATCAATGAGCATTTCAACGACAATGGGTTCCCAGCGTTTTCCGCGTGCGAATAGCTTTTTTTTGTCTGGGGTAACTGGGGTAATTTCTTCGTTATAGCCTCCGATTTTTGACTGGTACAGCATGAATGCTGACTTCCACGGCGATACGCCAAGTATCGCCGCAATGTCGCTACCGCCTAAGTAGGTGGCTCGGTCTGGCGCATAAATTTCAGTCATTGGTTTGCCCTCATGGCTTGAATGGCCTCGCGTGTGGTTGAATGGCACTGCTCCATCCTCGGCCAGCGCTCGCAGTGGATGCCGATAATCGGAGGATTGCGCGGGGTTACGGTTTTAAATTTCT
>DYLI01000217.1 GCA_020722165.1 Halothiobacillus neapolitanus
CGCGCACCAGAACAAAGCACACTCTTGCCCGCACCGTCACTACCCAGTGATGCTAATACTGTCAATCCGTCATTCCGTTCAGCCAATGGCAAAGCATACTTCTTGCTTGTCTCGGCCATCAGGCACAACGCCGTGCCTGCATCCATCCATAAATACCGTTTAATCCACATTGGCCCGAATATTGCTCAACTTGGCTGAACATTGCATTCCTGATGCCTGTAGGCATCCGGTCTGCCACCGTCATTAAAAATTTGCGCCGCTGCGCAGGAGAATCCCCATGTACAAAGTCATGATGTCAACCGAAGCCCCGCTCAATTCCGACGAATTGCGCAACGACCTGGAAGGCGCGGGCATCACCGTCATTGGAGAAAACCAGAATGCCGCCGAGCTGGCACATGCGGTGGTACGCGCCGCGCCGGACATGGTGATTGCCACCTCCAACAGTCCGTCGAACATGCTGTTTGAAGCCGCGCGCATGCTCGGCACACTGGCGCCGTGCCCCTTCATCGTGTTCACTTCCGACAGCGACACCTCGAAAATCGAGCGCGCCAGCGATTATGGCGTGCATGCCTATATCGTTAACGGCTACGCACGGCACCGGCTGCCGTCCATCATCCAGGTGGCGCGGGCGCGGTTCCGCCATGAACAGGTGCTGAAAGACGAACTGAGCGGGCTGTCGCAACGCTTTGAAGAACGCAAGCTGGTAGATCGCGCCAAGGGCGTGCTGATGCGCTCTCGCGGCGTGACCGAGGACGAGGCATTTGAGCTGTTACGCAGCCTGGCGATGCGTACCCGTCAGCGTATCGGGGTGGTGGCGCAAGGGGTCATCGATATGTCGCACGCGGGCGAGGCGGTCAACCGCTCGGGCCAGCTGCGCATGCTGTCGCAACGCATCGTCAAATGCTATGCGCAGGTACTGGCAGGCCTGGAAACCGAAGACGCACTGCAACTGCTGGCGGATTGCGTGGTGCGGGTTGAAGCCAATCTGGGCATCCTGCGCAAAGCCATCAGCACCAAAGGCTATGGCGATATCGTCGATCGCGTCGCCGCCAGCTGGCAAGATCTGAAAGTGATCTGCACCGAGAAACCTGACCCGGCACGGCTTGCATTGCTTGATGCACGCGCCGACAGCATGCTCAAGGACGCCGAAAACCTGACTGAATTTCTCGAAGCCTCCGGGCTGGTCGCCAGCCTGCATGTGCTTAATGTCGCCGGGCGGCAACGCATGCTGTCACAGCGCATCGCCAAACTGTGCTTCCTGCTCGCCATCGATCCGACCGACGCGCGTATGTTGCAACTGCACGAGCTGGTGACACGTTTTCAGACTGCGATGGACTACCTATCCAACGTGCCGTTATCGTCCGAAGCGATTCGCGCCAACCTGCTGCGCGCCACCAAGGAATGGCACAGCCTGCGCACGCTGCTACAGTCCATCAGCGACGTCGCAACGCTGGCGCAAGTCAGCGCAATCAGCGAAACCCTGCTGGATGTCGTTGAACACCTGACCGACCAGTATGAACAGGCCATGCAGGTGCTGATCGGCGACCGTATCGGCCACATTTAACGCTGCCCGCTCACAA
>DYLI01000218.1 GCA_020722165.1 Halothiobacillus neapolitanus
GGTGTAGTCCTGGTAAGCAGGCAGCGCGATGGCGGCCAGAATACCGATGATCGCTACAACGATCATCAGTTCGATCAGGGTGAAACCCTTTTGAATGCTCTTCATCATGTTCATAAACAGTCTCCTAAGTGAGGGTTGCTGGGATAGCGTGAATATCTAAAGCATGGGGCGTGCCAATGTTTGGGGGTGGTTAAGTATTGTGGGGGGGAAGGGGGGGCGTAAATCCCCCCTAACCCCCCTTTTTCAAAGGGGGGGATGGTTGGGCGCTCTTTTTCAAAGGGGTGGGATGGCAGTCTCTACGCGAGAATGCCCGGCGGTTTTGGGCGTGTTGGTGGTGTGTATGGGGGATGGTTGGTGGTTCGATTGTGACGTAATTGTCAGATTTTGACGTTTTCTGGGGGTGTAGGCGCGAACCTTGGGTCGCGAAAAGGCGTTTGGGCAAGGCGCAATATAGGAATGTATATAGCGCAAGTGGACTTCGCGACCCGGGGTTCGCTCCTACGGTTAATCGCCCAGATTTGTGTATTTGGCGGCGAATTGTGCGATGTGGTTGAGGGTGTTGATTAAGTCATCGGTCATTTGGGCGGCTTTGTTGAGTGTGGCCGCCTGGAGTTCGGGGTCGTCGGGGTATTCGTGCGAGAACTGGTTGCGCATTTCGCGCTGTAAGAGCCATTGTTCGGCCGAGGGTATGGCGCCAATTTTTTCGAGTCGGTGGAGTTTGTCGATGAAGGTTTGTTGCTGACTGGGTTCTTTGACCAGTTCGAGTACGGCGGGGAATAGTTGGGCGCCGATGTAGTCCTGTAACTTGGCAAAGCGGGTGGAGAACTGGTCGAGGATGGCGAGTTGGATGTTGTCGAGGCGGTTGAGTTTTTCAGTGGTCAGCGGGAAAGCGAGTTGAGTTTTTGCCCAGGCCAGACGGGCAGCGTGGAGTTTGCAGAGGGCGAATATGGCCTTGAGTTCGGTGTTCATGCGAGTTGTATGCCTGTGGTGTAGGCGATGCGGTGGATGGGGAGTTCGTGGTTGGAGTCTGTGCGGCGGATGACTATGTCGATTTTCTGTTCGCCGAGTGTCTGGTGAAGGTCGCGCAGCAGGGCAAGTTTGGCGTCGATGATGGCGGTGGGGTCGTGTAGGCCGGGTTCGATGAGTAGGTCGATGTCGCCACCTTTTTTGCTGTCGTCAGTGCGTGAGCCGAAGAGCCAGATGTGGGTGTTTGCGCCAAAGTGTTGGGCGCTTTTCTGGCGCAGGGTTTCAATTTGCTGGGCGGTTAGGCGCATGGGTGGGTTGCTTCGCTGTGGTTTTGCTGAAGTGTAGTCTGTTATCCCGCCGGGTGCGATTTGACCCATTCGCGCAGCACTTCGCCGGCGTGGGCGGGGTGGTGCATAGTGTTCATGGTTGGCTTGCCGGGTTATTCGGGTTGATCGGCAGGGATGATGGCGGGCTGGATGATGGGGCGGGGTTTTTGTTGCGCTTGCCAGAGGTCGTAGCTGGCTTGCAGTCCTAGCCAAAGCTCTGCGCGGCCACCGTGGGCGGGGGTTAGCCAAGCTTCGATGCGCAGGGCGAGTTCGGG
>DYLI01000054.1 GCA_020722165.1 Halothiobacillus neapolitanus
GAGCCGACACCGGAAGCATCGGCGGTAGTGGCTCGCATGAGTTCCATGTCCTGGCCTCATCCGGAGAAGACGATATCGCCTTCTCCAACAGCTCGGATTACGCAGCGAATGTGGAACTGGCCGAAGCCCTCTCCCCGACTGGCGAGCGTCCAGCGGCAACAGAAGCCATGCGCGATGTCGATACACCGAAGCAGACGACCTGCGAAGATGTCGCCGCCCTGCTCGGTATTTCGCTGCAACGCACCGTCAAACTGATTGTTGTCATGGCGGGCGAAAAGCTTTTCGCCCTACTGCTGCGCGGCGACCACAACCTGAATGAAATCAAGACCAGCAAAATCGAAGGGCTGGAAGAATTCCGGCTAGCGACCGAAGAAGAGATTCGCGCCGCCTTCGCCTGCCCGCCCGGCTTCCTCGGCCCCATCGGGCTTGATCGCAGCACAGTCAAAGTCATTGCCGACCGCACTGTGGCGCACATGGCCGATTTCGTCTGCGGCGCGAACAAGCCCAAATTTCACACCGCCGGCGTCAACTGGGGACGCGACCTACCCGAAGCAGACATGGTCGCCGACATCCGCAACGTGCTCGAAGGCGACCCCAGCCCGGATGGTAAAGGCACGCTGGTGATCCGTCGCGGCATCGAAGTCGGCCACATCTTCCAGCTTGGCGACACCTACAGCCGCGCCATGAATGCTGTAGTGCTCGACGAACAAGGCCAAAACCAAATCATGACCATGGGTTGTTACGGCATCGGCGTATCCCGTGTCGTCGCTGCGGCCATTGAACAAAACCATGATGAACGCGGCATCCGCTGGCCTGCGGCTCTCGCTCCGTTCCAGATCGCCTTGTTGCCCCTCAATGCGGCCAAATGCCCGCAATCCATGGAATTGGCACAAAAGCTGTACGCCGAACTACTCGCGCTGGGTGTCGAAGTGCTGCTGGATGATCGCGACATGCGCCCCGGTGTGATGTTCGCCGACATGGAACTGATTGGCATCCCGCATCGCTTGGTGATCAGTGACAAGGGAATAGCGGCGGGTCATCTCGAATACCGTGCCCGTACAGCGGCGGAGAATGAGATGGTCGCACTGAATGATGCTCTTAACTTCTTGAAAAAAGCTTTGAACCTTGCTTGACGCAGGTAGATGATAGGTACAAAAAAAGCGCCCTTAGGCGCTTTTTTTATTTCAAGCACTACGCAAAAAATTTTTTAGCGACACGCCTTCTCATTCTTACCCGCTGGGTTAGTCTCGCACCATTGCTGCATATAGCCTTCAATCGTCTTGCCGGTAATTCCACCCAAATGGGTACGCGCCACACTACCGTCCGGCGCAACCAGCACAGTCGTCGGCAAGCCGCGAATCGGACCAAATGGAGGAACTTGTGCGGGGTTCATCGGCATAACCGGATAACTCATCAACTGCTCGTCAATGAATTGAGTCAATTTTGCCGGGTTGGCTTTTTCATAGCTCACACCCCAAACCACCGCATCCTTGGTCTTGTGCTTGTCGTGAAATAGAACCAATTCAGGAATTTCTTCACGGCAAGGTGGACACCAAGTTGCCCAAAAATTCACCACAACAAACTTGCCTTTTTCTTCAGCCAGCGTGTGTGTTTTGCCTTGCGTATCGACAAGAGAAAAATCTACCGCTAAAGCTGAAACCTGCATACCAAAAGTTAAAGCTAGCGCCACTCCCGCCTGCATTAAGGCCTTTATCAAGCTGCTCATTTAGTGCTTACCTCCAATGATAGGGGCATGATCCTCGGCTTTATGCGAGAGGAACAAGGCCAGTCCGATCAAGGCAATACCTGCCGCAAAGGTCAGCAAGTCCATCGGCGTGGTGAATTTCATATTGATCCCGTACTCGAAGAACTTGACGATAAGAATCAACAAGATAACCTTAGCCAAACGGTTTTTAAGATCATCCAGGTTATTGATAATCAACACATTGGACGCGCCCTCGCCTTCATGCGCGCAGTCAATTTTGCTGATAAACAACTCATACAAACCAAACGCGAAGATCAGCAAAATGGTTCCGAGAAGGAAACCATCCAACACTTCGACGATATGAGTTACCGTGCTATTGCGTAGTTCCACTTTCTCTATCGCGCTCAATGCCGGATCGGCGTAATGCACCAGATGAAAGACCGTGTTGTAGGCATCGATAGCCGCAACATAAAAGGTGGCAAAACTTAGAATGACGCTCACGATGACGGCAAAGAGCACGACAAAACGCACGTCCCACAAGACTCTTTCAAAGATTTGCTCAATTTTTTGCATCATGATGATGATCCCTAATAAATGTTTCAAACACGAGATTGTCACAAGTCTACGGGCAACGCCCCACACACTCAACGGCTGACACGATAAACTCAATTTATCACAAAAGCATTAAACCACGTTTTTGACCGGGCGTTTACGCGCCATGTGGTGGCATAATGCCGAACAATTTACTCCGCAATCCATTCATTTATGCCCTCAATAGATACTGATCGCTTTTTTGGCCAAACCTACGGCCAGGAAGCCGAAATCCTTGTTTTGTATTACAGCCGGAATGGTGGAACAGCAAGCATGGCGCAACATGTTGCGCGCGGTGTGGCCGCAGTGCCAGGTATGCGTGCCCGCCTACGTCGCATTGATTCAATAGACTCACCCGGCGCTGAAGAATCGCTCATCAATAGCGCTGATTTGCCGCCACTCGCCCGCGTGGAGGATTTGGCCGAATGCGCAGGTCTCGTATTGGGTAGCCCAACGTATTTTGGCAATATGGCCGGAGCGGTCAAAAATTACATCGACCAAACCAGTAGCCTATGGCTAAGCGGCGCACTGATTGGCAAACCAGCTGCCGTTTTCACCTCGACGGCCAGTCTGCATGGCGGCCAAGAAAGCACCCTGCTTTCGATGATGATCCCGCTTTTTCATCACGGCATGTTGCTGGTCGGACTGCCCTACAACGAGCCAGCCTTGCTGCGAACCAAAAGCGGGGGCACTCCGTATGGTGCAAGCCACACCTCCGCCGACGGGCGTCAACCGCTTACTGATGAAGAAAAAACGCTTTGTCAGGCATTGGGGCGACGAGTGGCTGACACAGCGCGGCGCTTGAATGCCGATCCGTCAGCAGGTTAAAGCACCCACAATGCACGCTTTCCTCGCACCAAGCTCACGTTATATAGTGCGCTGGGCGTAAAACTCACTCACAACACATCATCTCTCCCAAGGATTAAGTCATGATCAAAAAATGCCTGTTTCCCGCCGCCGGCTACGGTACGCGCTTTCTTCCTGCCACCAAGGTTATCCCCAAGGAAATGCTCCCCATCGTAGACAAGCCATTGATTCAATATGGTGTTGAAGAGGCTATGGAAGCGGGTTTAAATGAGATGGCGATTGTTACCGGGCGCGGCAAGCGCGCGCTGGAAGACCATTTCGACATTAACTATGAGCTTGAATCGCAACTGCGCGGCACCAGCAAAGAGACTTTGCTCGCCGGAATTTCTAAAATCATCGAAAAATGCAGTTTTTCCTACACCCGCCAAACGCAAATGAAGGGCTTGGGTCACGCGGTCTTGACCGGTGAAACTCTTATCGGTCACGAGTACCCATTCGCGGTCATTCTTGCGGATGATTTGTGCGTATGCGACTCGCAAGGCGTGCTGGCACAAATGGTTGCCGTACAAGAAAAATATGGCTGCACTGTGGTGGCGGTGGAAGAAGTCCCGCAACACGACATTCATAAGTACGGCGTCATCGCTGGCGAAGAAATCGAGCCTGGTGTGTACCGCGTCAGCACCATGGTGGAAAAGCCGGCCGCCGAAGTTGCGCCAAGTAATCTTGCAGTGATTGGTCGCTATATTATTACTCCAGACATTTTCGATATTTTGCGCGATGTCAAACCCGGCGCAGGTGGCGAAATTCAACTCACCGATGCCCTGATGGAGCAAGCCAAACAAGGCAATGTCATCGCCTACAAATTCCGTGGTCGTCGTTTTGATTGCGGCTCAGTTGGCGGTTTCGTGGCCGCGACCAACTATTTTTATCACATGGGAAACAGGTAATTGCTATGCAAATCAGCCAAGACAACATCGTTCTGATCGACTACCGCCTCACTGATGATGCAGGCATTGAGATTGACTCTTCCGCAGATCACGGCCCCTTGGCCTATCTGCACGGCCACAGCAACATCGTGCCCGGACTTGAGCAAGCGCTCGAAGGTCGCGTTGTGGGCGATGAATTCAAAATCAGTATCGAGCCTGCCATGGGTTATGGTGAAACCAACCCTTCGCTGACCCAAACACTGCCGAGCAGCATGTTTGGTGGTGTCGAGCAAATCGCTGTGGGCATGCAGTTTCATGCGCAAACCGATCACGGCGTCGAAGTGGTCACCGTCACCGCGCTCGATGGCGACGAAGTCACCATTGACGGCAACCACCCGCTGGCGGGCAAGACCTTGCACTTTGAAGTCACCGTGCGCGAAGTTCGCGCGGCAACAGCGGAAGAGCTGGAGCATGGTCATGCGCATGGCGAGCACGGCCACCACCACTAAGTAGACTTTCTACACAAGCACCCAAGGGAGCCCAAGGCTCCCTTTTTTGTGCAGGCTTATCGAAACCATCAGGGATGTTGATTAGACCCTGCCACAACGATAAGTAAAACTGTTGGCGAATGTTCAATAACACCCAATCCAACCACGGAACCCCCCATGAAGCTGCAAGCCCTGATTTTTGATGTTGATGGAACACTCGCCGATACCGAGCGCGACGGTCACCGCCCCGCGTTTAATGCCGCTTTTGCTGATGCCGGTCTGGACTGGGATTGGGATGTCGCGCTGTACGGTGAACTGCTTAGTGTTACTGGCGGTAAAGAGCGTATTCGTTTTTATCTTGAGCACTACAATACCGAATTCCAGCTCCCAGAAAACTCCGATGCCTGGATTGCTGGCCTGCACCAAGCCAAAACCCGTCATTACGTGCGCTTGCTTAGTGAAGGGCTGATTCCCTTGCGTCCCGGCGTAAAACGCTTGCTGGATGAAGCACGTCAGTCCGGACTGCGCCTCGCCATTGCCACCACCACCACCCCCGAAAATGTCACCGCTTTGCTTGAAGCAACTTTGGGACGCGAAAGTCTGGCCTGGTTTGAAGTCATTGCCGCCGGCGACATTGTGCCCAAGAAAAAGCCTGATCCGGCGATTTTCACCTATGCGCTTGAAGCCATGAACCTACCCGCCGAGGCTTGCCTTGCGTTTGAGGATTCGCGCAACGGTTTGCGCTCAAGCACAGGCGCAGGTTTGCGCACTGTAGTCACCGTGAATGACTACACGCGTCATGATGATTTCTCCGCAGCGGTCATAACGCTCGAAAGCCTCGGCGAACCCGATGCACCTGCCGCCGATTTAAACAACCCGCAGTCCAAAGTCATCGTCAATCTAACGATGCTCCGCGAACTTGCCAAAGCCGTAAATTAAGCTTGGTCTAATATCCAAATTTTGAATCAAGATATTTGCCAAGCCGCGTCTATGATTCTAAGAAATAAATGTCTGTTTACGCTCTTGAAACGCGGGTGTTGTCGATCCCCCATCACGATCGTAAGCAGCTTCTAAGCCATTCAAACTCAATTCAGGATAATCTTCAGCATGAATGACAGCAACGCGCGCTTTCCCTACGACGAATTTATCGACGGTTTGGAAGAGGCTATTTACTGGCATAACGCGTGGTACTCACGTGGAATGCGCCAACTTATTCTGCAAACTACTTCAAGCGAAGACTTGATTGCGCGTGATGCCCACCTGCACTGCAAACTGGCAGCTTTTTTTGGCTACCTACCCACGCCACCAGGTCAAGAAGAGCTCAAGGCGCAGGTCGAGGACTTACACCAGCAGATGCACGCCTTAATGCGTGAGGCACTGTTAGAAAGCGCTGACGGGCAAACACTCAGTGCGGAAACACTTGATGAGCTTGAAGAGGCTCAGACGACGTTTTTTATCACGTTGCATGGGCTATTCCGCAAAGTCATGGAAAATAAATGCGCAGCGCAACGATAATTCTTTTTTGATCTGAAACGATTATTGCAGGAGGGGATTTATCCCCGAACACCTCACGCCCCAAATCCAGCAACCCGTCTCGTTGGAGACATCACGGCCAACGAAATGGGTTAATGCTGTTGGTCAGAATGGTGTCGGGGAAAAATCCCCTCCTACAGAAATTCAGGCTTGGAAGGACAGCCCTGCGTCATGCAAAACACGCCGTCCCCAAGCTTCAAGCTCATCAAGAATCATCCACTCGCGCCCTGTAGACGATGGATCGGCGCGCAGGTTTTCAATGCGCTCAAAAAACTGATCTGCATTGATTCCCGCGCCGCCTTCCTCATGCAATAACCGCGATGCACGCAATTCCTGCCAATGCAAAGACTCTTCCGCATTCAAGCTAGAGGGGAAGTAACGCGCACGAAAACGGAACAGCAGTTCTCGCAGGCGAGTATCTCGCACTTGCGTTTGCAGTTGTGCGAGGCTTGAAGGCGACATGGCACGCGCCTGAGCTAAGCGCGCACGCTCTGCATCGGCAATAAATCCCTGATACAGCGCTGCTTCGGCATCCAAGGCTTGCGGCTCAGGCTCGGCGGCATACAGGCTTCGCGCTAGTGCCATGAAAGCCGCCTGATGCTCAACAATAAAATCGAAATGCCGCTGGCAAGCGTGCAAATCAAGCTGCAAACGCGCCGCGCCCGCAGCATCCAGCACACGCAGTGGCGCGAGCAACGGCGCACGATTGAGATGCAGTTCTTTAATACCTGGGCGCTCAACCCCTTCGGGCAAGTCTTCGCCACGGGTAAATAACAGCTCAAGCAAAACCTCGACGGGTGTTTCAAGCAGGCGCTGCGGGTTTTGGCGCAAATCCGCCACAATCAGGCGATTCGCCATACGCGGATGCACACCTAAAATCGCAATCGCCGTGGTATGACCAAAAACGGCGGGAAACATGCCCGAAGTGTGCAACACAGGCTTGGCCTGTTCCTTGTCCAAAAACGCACGCACGGCATTTTTGCCGCGCAAACGGTAGGCAAAATCAAACAGCTTCGATTGCTTGTCGCGAATCAGCCGCGCCAAATCTATCGTGGCGCGCACATCGCTCAGCGCATCATGCGCGTTGGCATGAGCCAAACCATTGGCTTCGGTTAGATGCGTGAGTTTGAAACTTGGTGCACCGTCCTCGCGCCTCGGCCACTCGATACCCTCCGGGCGCAAGGCATAGGTATAACGCGCAACATCAAGAAGATCCCAACGCGTATTGCCGTCACGCCACTCGTGCGCGTAAGCATCAAAAAAATTGCGATAAAACAAAAAGCGTGTGAATGAATCATCAAAACGAATGCTATTAAAGCCTGCAATACAGGTTCCCGGCACGGACAGCACAGCATGGACACGCTCGGCAAACTCCGGCTCCAGAACACCACGTGCCTCGGCCTGTTGCGGCGTAATGCCGGTAATCAAACACGCCTGCGGATCGGGCAAGGCATCCAGACTAGGCTTGCAAAAAAACTCCAGCGGCTCGCCCATGGGGACAAGGTTTTCATCGGTGCGAATGGCGGCAAATTGGGCAATGCGTCCAGTGAGCGGGTCAGCACTAAAAGTTTCGTAGTCGTACCAAAGAATGCTGTTCAAATTAACGACTCGAAACGGATGGCATACGCGATGACAAAGGCTTGGATTCACCATGCAAACGCCAATCGAACACCGTCGCATAATGCAGCACAGCGCGGCAGTAATCGCGGGTTTCCGTAAATGGCACAGTATCGACCCAAATATCCGCCGGCAGGCTCTCACCCTTGGGTAACCAGCGATTCACGCGCCCAGGCCCCGCGTTGTAGGCCGCCGTCGCCAACACCTGGTTGCCATCAAAACGCCCTAGAACATCAGCAAGATAAGCACTACCAAGACGCATATTGGTTGCCGGATCATGCAAATCGCCCTTGTTTGGCGCAGGCAAGGCAAGTTTGCGTGCCACATCCTTCGCCGTACCGGGCATCAGCTGCATCAAACCCTGCGCCCCGGCACTGGAACCAATATCCGGCATGAAAACACTCTCGCGCCGCATAATGCCGAACATCCAGCCGCTTTCTATCGACTCATCACGCGCTAAACGCTCCACATCATCACGCCAAGGCAAAGGGAAGCGCACCTCAAGGTCTTCCATCCCCGCATTGCGCGCCTTGCCCATGGTAATCGCCGCACGATCCATCCAGCCCCAGCGCGCCGCCAAGTGCGCTGCCGCACGCTGCGTGGGCACATCCATATCACGCAGGGCAACCAGCCACTCCTTACGCGCTTCATCGGTCAATCCCTGATGATAGAACTCACGCGCACGTTGCACCGCAGGGCGTAGGGCAACCGCCTGCACCTGCGCATCGTCAGGCAAATCAACATAGGCCAAACGGTAACTTACCCCTGCGCGGTCTGCCGAAAGCAAGCCGTAATAAGTCACGTCACGTGCCACATCCTGCCAAATTTGCTTGGCCGACTCGTTCTGTCCTTGCTGTTCTAACGCGCGTGCACGCCAATAACGCCACTCTTCACTGGCCTGCTCGTCGCGTGGCATGGCATCAACCGCCTTAAGCACCCGCGACCAATTCTGTTGACGTAACGCTGCACGCACCCGCCAGGCGCGCATATCCACATCAAAACCGCTGCTTGGTGCAGCTTCAAACCAGTCGCTGGCTTCCGCACGATGTTGACGCGCTGCCACAAGCGCCATACCGCCCTCCGCCTCACTGCGAATTTTTGCACTCATCGACTCAAGCGCTGCAAGACTATTCCACGCGCTAAAAGCCTTATCCACATCATCATTCGCCATTTTTTTTGCAGCATCGGCCAGCATCAAATGCAGTACTACATCCCCTTGTGTCGCCTTGTTTTGCGCTAAAAACACGGCCGGATTTTTCCGCGCGGCTTGCCAGCGTGCAATCTGCGCTTGCGCATCCGTTCCCATGTTGACTGCCAAGCGCGCAGCCTCCGAGCTAAGGTTTTTTTCCATAAGGCGCTCAATACGCAGCCAAAATCGCTCTTGCGTCATCGCATCCGAGTTGATTAACCACGTCTCAAGCGGCTGGCAACTTGGCGGCCAGGAAGCGCCTTCTTCCCACAGTGCCAATCCTTCATCCAGCACGCTCGCCCGCCCTTGTTGCACGCCACGCGCCAGCAAACGCTGACAACGGAACTCCTGCGTCGTCAGGCCGACATCATCAAACATCAGATAAGTCGCCCAATCACCCGCTTTGGCAAGCTGACGTAAATAAAGCTTGCGTAAATCATCCGTCATGAAACTGGTCGGCGTTTCCTGCACAAAAGCAGACACTTCCGCAGGTCGCGCCAACGGTAAGCGCTCGCGCAAATCAAGGTAAGTCAAATAAGGCAACAGCGGATAGGCTTTCAAAGCCGCTAAAGATGCTGCGTCAGCCACTTGCCCATCCTTCGCGTTTTGATAGGCATATTGGAAAGCGGCACGCTCCTCATTCAGTCCAGCGAAAAGCGGCGTAACAAACCCAACGCCGGAAAAAGCCAAACAAAACGCTAAAAAACGACGCAACAGATTGATGATTTTCATGATTTTTAGCTTCTGCCGGCAGGAGTGACTACAACACATTCTACACGCTGATCTCACGCAATATATGTTCTAAAGCCGCTTGCGGATCAGCCGCTTGCGTAATCGGGCGACCAATCACCAACTGGCTTGCCCCCAACTGTAAAGCCTCGCGTGCCGACACCGTGCGCCGCTGATCGTCAGCCGGCGCGCCGGGCGAGCGTATGCCGGGTGTGACCAAAATACCCTCTTCACCCCAAAGCTGACGCAAACCCGCTGCTTCACGCGCCGAACACACCACACCGCCCAGCCCACAATCCTTGGTCAACGCCGCAAGCCGGTGCACCTGATCCAACACCTCGCCATGCAGACCAATATCGTGCAAATCTTGCGCTTCCATACTTGTCAACACTGTCACCGCAATCAACAGCGGTGGCTTTGAATAACCCACCAAAGCCTCACGCGCCGCCCCCATCATGCGCTGCCCACCCATGGCATGCACATTCACCATCCACACACCCAAATCCGCCGCCGCCTTCACCGCCTGCGCCACCGTATGCGGAATATCGTGGAATTTGAGATCAAGAAACACCTCAAACCCCAAACCCTGCAAAGTCTCCACCGCCGCAGGTCCGGTCCGGGTAAACAGCTCCTTCCCCACCTTTAAACGGCATAGTTTCGGGTCAAGCTGCTGCGCCAAGGTCATGGCCGCATCAAATTGAGCGTAATCCAGAGCTACAATGACGTGCGGCTGCGAACTTGGAATTGATGTGTTTTGCATGAGAAATACCTAAATAACGGGCATAAAAAAGGCAGCACAAAAGCTGCCTCAATTAAACTACAAAATATGGCGGAGCGAGAG